>CAMPAJ010000077.1 GCA_946631805.1 uncultured Eggerthellaceae bacterium | reverse complement strand
GATGAGACACATCAAAAAGATGATGGCTGCGCTAGTTGTTGCCGTTCTGGCAATGACAATGTGCGCCGGAGCTGCTTTTGCAGATGTAGCCGAAAAGACAATCAAAATAGATGGTCTTTCAGCGGGCGATACTGTCCAGTACTACAAGGTAGTTGAATGGGCTGCCGATGGAAGTGGCTGGAAATTCCTCGCACCGTTCGACACCGCTCTAAGTGCAGACCAGCAAAAGGAAATCGTCGGTTACGTAAAGACCGAAGGCACAACAAAGACAGTTGTTGAAGGCAAGATTACCGATACAACGGCAACAGCGATGGGCGGAGCGACCCTTGGAACTGCCGTAAACGGTACCGGTGACACCGTTAGTGGAACTACCTGGACCGCAACAAACGTTGCACCAGGTCTGTATATGGCGCTTATCACGGGCGCGGCGCCTACGAACGAGAACGAAATGGTCGTCTACAATCCTGTGTTCCTGGCAGTTCAAGCCGATAACGCTGGTAGCGAAATAGCTCTGCCTTTAAGCTATGCCGACAATGGTACTGCTAAGAAATCAACTGTAACGGTTGACAAGAAGGCAAAAGATAGCGCTGGCAATTGGGTAGATACGACTAGCGAGAACGTAGGCGACATAATCGACTTCAAGGTTGAAACCACCGTACCTGCCTACCTCGAAAGCTGGACAAATCCCGTGTTTACGGTTACCGATACTCTGTCTGATGGTCTTACGCTTGCCGTCAAGGAAGGCGAAGGCGCAGCCGCATTGTCGGACATTACCGTAAAGAACGCAACGAAGACACTGTCCGAAGGGACGACGGGCGACTACACGATCACTAAGTCGGAAAATGGCTATACGATTACCTTTACCGATACGTACCTGAAGTCACGTAACGTAGCAGAACTTGTGACAATCGAGTATAAGGCAAAGATTACCTCTGAGGCTAAAACCGTAAACCCCGAAACCAACACGGTGAAAATCGAGTATTCCAAGAGTCCTACCACCAGCAGCGATCATGGCACCAAGGAAGACAAGACGACGCATTACACCTTCTCGATTGACGCCGACCTCTTCGGAAGCACCACCTATGAGTCTTCCGAGATCATCAAGGTTGGCGTGGACGAAGCCGGCAATCCCGTCACCACCACCGAAACGACCTATGACAACGGCGAGAAGCATATGCCCCTTGCAGACGCGGAGTTCAAGCTGTTCAAGGCAGACGGCACCACGCCGTACACGAACAGCACCATTACTGCAGACACCGTCTTTACCACCAATGACGAGGGCAAGCTGATGGTCAAGGGCGGTTCCGTTGTGGGCATCCACGGCCTTGAAGAAGGAACTTACGTTCTGAAGGAGACCAAAGCCCCAACTGGCTATATGCTGATGACCACTCCCGTCACCTTCATTATTGAGGCTACATACGAAGATGTTCCCGCGACGGCTACCTGCAATGCATACAAGCAGCTTGCTAGCTACAAAGTAACTGTTGATGGCACGGAAGTCTCGAATTACACCATGAATAACGGTGAGAAGAAGATTGCCCTTGATAATGCAGGTCATGCAGGCGACGTCACCCATGAAATCAAGAATGTCAAGGGTACCTCTCTTCCCTCCACGGGTGGCATGGGCACCACGATCCTCTACGTCGTCGGCGGCATCATGGTCCTGCTCGCGGCAGTGTGGCTGATCACCAAGCGCCGCATGTCCAAGACCGAGATCGAGGAGGAGAAGTAGACCCCTCTCCGTCACGCACGGCATAGCGCGGCTGGCCTAGCCAGCTGAGATCCGGGGAGCCGGCCTTCGGGCCGGCTCCCCTTCTGCATGTGAGATGGTTTCGACGTGGGGCAGGCGACCCTAGGAATTGCGTCCGAAGTCCTTCTCGGCGCGCGCAGCCTCGCCAAGAGCGGCGTCCACCACGTCGTCGCCGTATCCCGCCGCGCGCAGCCGCTCGGCCACTCGTTCGCGCTCCTTTTCGCAGCCGTCCTCATAGCCTTCCTGCCGATCGAGCTGCCTGCGCTTTTCCTCATCAAACTCTGTCATGAACATGTCGCGCACCTCCGCCCGCTTCTCCCTCAGGTACTCTGCGAGATGGCCCTCTGCAATGCATTCGTCCATCGCCCTGTCGACGGCGTCTCGCAAGGGCATCCCGCGCACCACATTATACTCGCGCATGAGCCCGACGAAATGCGAGTAGCCCGCGAGCGTCGGGCTCGCCGCGGCCACTTCCGGGTTGTGTCCCGGGTTGACGTTGACGACCTCGCAGACGACCTCGACCGACGCACCTCTGCCACCGAACATATCGGAGAGGCGGAGTGTCTCGCGGTCGGGCTGCTCCCCGCGCCCGGCGTAGAAGACGAAGTAGCGCGGCGCGGGAACGGCGAGCCGGGAGCCGCCGTACAGGTCCAGCCCCTCCCGCTCCGCGTACGCCGAGTACAAGCGCCCGAAGTATATGAGCCCCCTCAACGGCATGTTGGGATTGGGGGTGGACTGGTGCTCCCAGAGCACCATCTCATCCGCGAGCAGAAACGACACGTCGTTCTTCACTTTAAGGTAGATGACGTCGTCGAGCGTCGTGATCTCGAGCGAGTCCGGGTCATCGTAGGTTGTTCCGTTAAGCGCGTTGTATAGCTCGAGTGCATTTTCCTTGCGTTCCGGCGAGCCGAACAGGTCGCGGAACATCGTGTCCTTGTATCGCCGGTTTGCGCCCGCGCTCCCTTGCCTCGTATCGACCATGGGGCTAGCCTCCTTCCCTATCGGTCCTCACTGCGGAGAATTCTAAAGGGGCCATCTTTCCCGGCATGCCGCTTGGGTCTTGCCTGCAAACGTGCGGGAAACGACTCGGCTCTGGAGCAAGCCTAGCCGGCGCGCACGTTCGGTATGCCCCGAATCCGTCGGAAGCTGGCACGAGCATGAAATAGCGATGGCCGCGGTATGACCGAGAAGCTTTCCACGCGCCATTTCCCCAGGCGGCACGCTTTCTGCGAGGAGCTTGAGCGAAAACGACGGCTCTATCGAGGCAGGTGGAAAACATCGGCCGGCATCGGCGAGCCGGAACCTCGAGGGCAGGCATCGGTAAACTCGTGCATACGTATGGCGGCAATTGCTAGGTGAGCTTGACCGCAACTAGACCGTGTTTGCGGATGGCCACGCGAAATCGCTCGCAACGTCAACCCCAGCTGCTGTTGGGGCCGGGGCGAGCCCCACGCTGGCGGGATACGTCTACCTCGTCGAGCGGGTGCGCGACTATAATGGGGTGCGGGGCATGCCGCCCGCCCGGGCCGTCGACGCGGCCATCGACGAGTGCGTGTCCAAGGGCTATCTGGCCTCCTACCTGGAGCGCAAGCGATCGGAGGTGCGTTCGATGTTCATGACGGAGTTCGACGAGGAGAAGCAGCGCGCTCTCGACCGCCGCGACGGTTATAGGGACGGCTTCGCCAACGGCATCGACGAGGGTAAGAAGCAAGGTATCGAGCAAGGTATCGAGCAGGGCGTTGCACAAGCCGCCGAGCGCTTGCGTGCGGCGGGTTATGACGAGGAGGCCATCCGCGTCGTCCTCGGCTCGAGGCCCGCCGAGTGATCGCTAGCAAAAACGTGACGCTCTAACAAATCACCGCAATCTTAACTGCGGACGCCGTGTCGCTCGAGCCGCAACCGCCCGTACCCTTCGCTGCAGCGTTATGACACCACGACCTTAACCGTCACGGTCTTGCTGCCGGAGGTGTAGTTCGAGTTTCCCTTTGCCGTGGCCTTGACCTTCACCGAATACGTGCCCTTCTTGGTGCCCTTCAGGACGGTGATCGCCCCGTTCTTGGCGTTGACCTTCAGCTTCTTGGCGGCCTTCTTCGTGCTCGCGTTCTTGTAGGTCACCTTGCCTTTGGCTTTGCTGGCCTTGACCGCGCCCTTGATGACGGCCTTCTTCTTGGCCAGGCTCTTCGCCTTAAGCTTCACCTGCTTCTTCGCGAGCTTGAGCACGAGCGGCTGCTTGCCCTTGGCCACTTTGAACGTGCGCGTCACCTTCTGGCTGCTGTTCTTGACCTTCGCGGTGATCTTAACCGTTCCGACCTTCTTGAACGAGACCTTCCTGGCCGCACTCACCGTGGCGATCTTCGTGTTCGAGGAAGGCCAGGTGAAGCTCTTGGCCAGCACCCGCGCTATGGCCCAGTCCTCGTTCGAGCGCACCGTCAGCGTCGAGGTGGCGCCGACTTTTGCGCCCGCGCTCGACTCCAGCTTGAGCTTGATCTTTTGGTCCGCCGGGAACAGGTTCACGGCATGTGTGACGGTCTTGTTCGCGGTCTTGGCGGCGACGGGCGAGGCGGCTTCCGTCCCGAACGCCTGCACCCAGCAATACGACCCGTTCTGCACGAAGCACCCTATTCCTATCGACTTGAAATCGCTCGACATGATGTTCGCCTTGTGACCAGGCGAATTCATCCACGTTTTCATAACGCTCGCGGGGCTCGATTGGTACACGGCGATGTTCTCGCCCGACATCTTGGGCGAGGCGCTGAAGCAGTCCTGGCCGGTCGGCCGCGTGTGCTCGAACAGGACCGCCACCTCGGAGGCGCGCTGCATGGCCGCCTTGAGCAGGTCGGCGTCCATCTTCAGGGCAGGAAGCTTTTTCTTTGCGCGCTCCTTGTTCGCAAGCGCAAGGACCTTGAACGCGTAGTCGTAGTTATCGGTGCCCTTGACGTACAGCGGCCCGTCGAAGCGCCAGTAATCCCCGCTCGCGTCCTTGCTCAGGTAGGACGGGAAATTCGGGTTGGGGAAACTCTCGCACCCGTAGAACGCGAGGCCCGACACAAATTTGAGGCTCTTCCCGAACGGGAAGCTCGAGATGCTCGTGTAGCGGAACGCAATGTTGTTGATCTGCTGCAGGCCCTCGCAACCGGTGACGCGAGCGAGCGCGATTATGAAGGCATCGACGACTACTGCATCAAGTGCGGCGCGTGCGCGAATCGCTGCCCCGCCGGTGCGATTTCCGCAGAATCGGGCCGGAACGGTAAGACATGCCACGCCCAGCGCACCAAGCCGCAGCTGCTGTACCCAGGCTATCATGGTTGCGGAAAGTGCCAGGTGGATGTGCCCTGCGAGTTCGCGAGGCCCGAACGGGCATAAGCCAATTCGGCCGTTATCGGCAGAGGCGCATGCGGGCCCCGACTCTGTTCGCGCCGCCAGAGAAGGGACGGGCATCGCTTCGCATGCAGTTCAGTTTCAGGACAGCATGAAGATAAGATTTAGCTGAAATCGGCTTGAACGCCAGCTAAGGCGTACGCATCACAAGGCACGGTTCCAGCAAGCTGCGATTCAGGCCC
Source organism: uncultured Eggerthellaceae bacterium (assembly GCA_946631805.1). The sequence goes on along the minus strand of CAMPAJ010000077.1, from coordinate 2,240 downwards.
AAACCATTTACGCGGCCATTTCGTGCTGGCAATCGTCGACTTCCACGGCAAGGTCGCAGATGTACGCTCTTCCCGCAAGCGCATGGAAAGAGGGCGGAGGTTGCGATGGAACAAGGATTTGGCAACGGCAACATGCCTGCATGGAGGGAGCCCGGCGCAACCCCCAACCGCAACTACAAGGACACCGTGTTCAGGGACCTGTTCGGCTCGCCCGAGCGCAAGGCGAACGCGCTCGAGCTCTACAACGCGCTCAACGGGACCGACTACGACGACCCGGACGCGCTCGAGCTCACCACGCTCGACGACGTCATATACCTCAACGTCAAGAACGACGTGTCGTTCCTGCTGGCCGACGAGATGGTGCTCTGGGAGCACCAGTCCACCCCCAACCCCAACATGCCGCTGCGCGGGCTCATCTACTTCGGCAGACTGTACTCGGCGTACATCGGCGCATCCGGATCCAGCGTCTACGGCACGCATCCGATCGAGCTGCCCGTGCCGCGCTACGTCGTGTTCTACATCGGGGGAAACGAAAGGCCCGAGCGGGAGACTCTCCGCCTGTCATCCTTGTTCTCGCTGCCCAGCCCCGCCGTGGAAGTCGAATGCGAAGTTGTCAACATCAACAGCGGGCACAACGCTGACATCGTCGCCGCCAGCCCCGTCCTCGCAGGCTACGTGTACCTGGTCGAACGGGTTCGGGAGTATAATAAGGCTCGGAGAATGCCCCTGGAAGAGGCCGTGGGCGCAGCCATAGAAGACTGCCTGGCCGCAGGGCACCTGGCATCGTACCTGCAGGAGAAGAGGGCGGAGGTGCGTTCGATGTTCATGACGGAATACGACGAGGAGCTGCTGCGCGCCCAGGACCGCAGCGACGGGTACAGGGATGGCTTCGCCAACGGCGTTGACGAGGGTAAGAAGCAAGGTATCGAGCAGGCCGCGAATCGCTTGCGCGCGGCGGGCTACGACGAGGAGGCCATCCGCGTCGCGCTTGGAGTTACGGTCTAATACGAGCTGATCATCGCAAAAAACCAAAACACCCAAAGCGCTCCTAAATCAGAGATAACCCAATCCGCGCAATCGTGACGCCAGCTTCGCCGTTCGCCCAAACGCCCCTAAATCAGGGATAGCTCGATTGTGACGTCCCCTTCGCCGAGTACGTCCAGCAAGCTTTCGGGCGTTGCACCCTCGATGTGACCGAGGGGTGTATACGCCCAGGCATTGACGCCATGGAAGACCGTGATCTGGTTACCCTGGTACAGCATGACGTCTCCGGGCGCCGTCGTGATTTGACGGTCGTTCGTCGGCAGCGGTTCGGGCAACGAGCCGACTTTCTCGAAACCGCCGTAAGGATGCAGGTCGACCGAGATGGGGCCATTGCGCAATAGCCCGACGAGTGCGGAGGCGGCTTCCGTATCCGCCAACGTGACCTGCAGTGTTGTGCCGTTCGCTTGCATGGCGATTGCCGAGACGGCTGCGCCACCGGCTTCGGTTTGCGAATTTGCATCATTCGAATCGGTCATGTCGGATGTGCCGTTTGCGCTACTTGTGTCACTCGCGCTGTCTGCTTCGCTTACGTCACTTGTGCTGGTGCTAGGATTCGAGTTTTCGACACTCGCACGTTGAAGCGCATCCGATGAACTCGCGCTCGATGAGTTTTCCGCCAAGGGCTCGGTTGAGCCAGTCGACGATACCGACGATGAGCTCATTGCCAAACTCGAGCTAGACTGCCCACCAGCACATCCTGCGAGCACGGAGGCCCCCGCCAGTGTTCCAATACCTGTTACCGCTATCTTTAGGAATTGCCGCCTATACATTTTCTCTCCCTGCGCTGAAGTGGCGTTGCATGCATTGGCTGAGTATCGGGGCAGTCCCGATGAAAGCCCAGGCACCTTTGGGGCGCACACCCGCCAATGGCCACATCGATAGCCTTGACAGATGGCGTATATGCGCCCCATTATAGCCTTACTCCCTTTCGATCAGACAGGCGCATCCCTCGACCATGAGCCTCGTATCGAGCACGTAAGTGGAGGGATGGCACAGAGGACAGCCACCTCGTTGAGCAACGCCAAACAGCTCAACCAGTGGTTGATAATGCGCTGACCAGCGTTGACTCAACCGCTGGTTCGTGGTAATCGCCGTCGGAAGGACCTACAGTATCCATGGAAAGGAGGTGCTCCCCATGAACCAGGAAAAGATCGGAAGCTTCATCGCGTCGTGCCGCAAGGAGCAGGGATTCACGC
>CAMPAJ010000076.1 GCA_946631805.1 uncultured Eggerthellaceae bacterium | reverse complement strand
TAATAAACGCTCCACCGGCAAACTCGGCTCACGGTGGAGCGTTTATCGCAAAATGGTGGGCCCGAATGGATTTGAACCAGCGACCTCACGCTTATCAGGCGTGCGCTCTAACCAACTGAGCTACGGGCCCGTGCAAAAAGTGCCTGAATAATATACCCCCCTGTGCTTAGCGGGTCAAGCGCCAAAGTTTGTTCGTTTTGTGTGCATGAAACCGTCTGTTCACGAATACGCCGGAGGGCGAAAACAAACCCCTTTTACGCACGAATATCCAACCCTTCGAACAACCCGCGCGACCCTACTTCCACACATAGCGAGACATGTGTCTTAGGCAGACCTAATCGCATAGTCTCGCCCTGCGTATGTTCGCAGAACAGAAGAAATTAGTGAAGCGAATTTGTCCTTATTGTGCACCGCCGAGACTCTAAAAAACGCTGTGCGACAATGGACAACGCTACTGATGCAGGCGACCATGTTGTCCCATGATCGCCCACAACCTCGAGGAGAACAAGATATGAAGCACGCAAGGTTACTGAAAGCACTGCTGGTAGCGACGATTGCCGCAGCATGTATGGGCATGTTCGCCTGCTCTGGACAAGGCGGGGAATCGTCTGGCAGCGTTGCCGCCTCAGGCGAAGGCGTCTCTGTTATGGAGAACGACGTAACCGACACCATCCAGGCAAACCGCTCGGCCTACGGCCTGGACGACGAGGAAGAGTGGGCCAACGCCCTTATCGAGGCGGACCTGACCCCCGAAACCTACCGCGAGAACATCATCAACGCCAAGGTTGACGAGCAGCTGCTCAAGGCCGGCGCGGAATCGCTCAACATCAGCGTGAGCGAGGACGAGATCAACTCGCACGTCGATTCCATAAAGCAGGACCTCGGCATCGAGAGCGACGAGGACTGGGCCGAGGCGCTTGAGCGCGCGGGCTTCACCGAGGAGAGCTACCGCCAGAACATCACCGACCAGCTCATCCAGCAGGCCGTGACCGAGCATTTCCAGAACGAGGCCGAGGTGAGCGACGACGAGCTGCTCAAGCAGGCTCAGGACTACGTCACGTACTACGACGGAGCTAAGCGCTCCTCGCATATCCTCATCGGCGTCGACGACAAGAACGACGAAGCGGCGATGAAGGAAGCGCGCGAGAAGGCGCAGTCCATCCTTGACGAAATTAACAACGGCGGCGACTTCGCCGAGCTGGCCAAGAAGAACTCCACCGACACCGGCAGCGCCGAAAACGGCGGCGACGTGGGTTGGGATGTGCTCAACTCCTTCGTGACCGAATACACCGACGCCCTTGACTCGCTCGACAAGGATGAGGTAAGCGGCCTGGTCGAGAGCGACTACGGCATTCACATCATCAAGGTGACCGACGTTTTCAAGGCTCCCAAGAAGCTGAAGAAGATCACCGACTTGCCCGAAGAGTTCCAGACCACCATCACCAACATGGCAAAGCAGATGAAGGCGAGCTCCGATTACGAGGAGTGGCTCGAGCAGCAACGCGAGGCCGCCAACGTCACGATCAACCCGATGCCGGCCGACCTTCCCTACAACGTTGACCTGAGCAAGTACAAGAGCGAAGAGTCCGCAGACTCCGAGGAGGCAGAGGCCGCAACCGCTGACGGCGACGAGGCCACCGACGAAGACACCGAGGAAATCGAAGTCGACATGGACGAAGTCGACGAGAACGGCGAAGTTGAGGTCGAGGTAGACGGCTCTTCGGACGCTGCCGCTTCTTCTGATGCGGCCGCTTCGTCCGACGAAGCCGCTTCTTCCGATGCTGCTTCGAGCGCGGCTTCGGAATAACTGCCTGCTTTAGGACATACACATTCTGCGAACGGCGCCTGCGATTCTGCGGGCGCCGTTCTGTATATACCCCGCATCCCGCATCCCGCAGCCAAGCGTTACCGCGGCACCCACTGTAAGGCCTAGATAACCTGTTGCCCTCAGGGCACCCCTTTGTCCCACGGTAAACCCATCGCCCTCCTGGCGGCTTTATGTCCTACGGTAGCCTCGACCTCTGGAAGCACATCATCCTACGGTAACCCATCGCCCTCCTGCCGACCCTTGCCCTTCAGGCAACTCGATGTCCCCCGAACGAAAAGCATGCCAAACGCCTTACCCTCAGTGATATAGGTACAAGAACACGTCCGCGCGCGCATAGCACCGAAGCTAGGCCAAAACGCAGGATTTAGGCCTAGCTAACAGCGGGTTTTAACCTAATCACAGGGATATACGTGCACGGCTCAGGCCGCGTGCACGTATATCCCCATTGGTAGTCAAGCGCCTTAGGAGATAAGAAAGCCGAAAGACCCGCGGAACAAGTAAAAAGCCGCTTTAACCCGCGCGAATCGGGTCAAAGCGGCTTTCTCTCGCGTTCGCCTGCAGCGGCGAATTACGCAGCTGGGAACAACATCGGCAGCACGTTGGCAACCAGAATGACGATCACGAGCACCGGCGCGATGTACTTGATCATGACGGTCCAAGCCCCCGCAGCCTTGAACTTGGAGGAGGCACGCACTTCGTCGACGATGGTCTTGGGCTTGATAACCCAACCGATGAAGATGCACGTCAGCAGCGCCACGATGGGCATCATGACCGAGTTGCTCAGGAAGTCGAAGAAGTCGAGCAGCTGGGTCCCAGGTCCGAGCGGCTCGATCCAAATGAGCGCGTTGTAGCCAGCGTTGATGAAGCAACCGGCCAAGATGATGAAGATGCTGCTGGCCAATAGCGACTTGCCACGCTTCCAATGCGTGCCGTCCTGGATGATGGACGTGCAAGCCTCGATGAGCGAAATGGCGCTCGTCATGGCAGCGAACAGCACCAGCACGAAGAACACCACACCGATGATCTGAGCTGCGCCGCCCATGCCCTGGAACACCTGGGGCAACGTCACGAACATAAGCGAAGGGCCGGCACTCATGGCGCCGCCATCGTTGAGGCCCAAGACCAGGAAAGCAGCCGGCACGATCATAAGACCCGACAGGAACGAGACGAGCAGGTCGAAACCGGCAATGCTCGCAACGGATTCCGTCAGGTTCTCTTTACGATCGAGGTAGCTGCCGTAGGTGACCATGATGCCCATGGCCAGCGACAAGCTGTAGAACATCTGCCCGAGCGCATTGATGACCAAATCGGGCGAGAACTTGCTGAAGTCCGGAATCAGGTAATACGCAGCACCTTCCGCTGCACCGGGCTGAATGAGCACGAAGATGGAAATACCGATTGCCATGACGAGCAGCAGGGGCATCATCACGAGGTTGGCTTTCTCGATGCCGTTCTTGACGCCCAGTGCGCACACGCCGATGCACAGCAGCATGAAGATGAGCATGAACACGTAGGTGAAGATGGGGTCGGTGATGAACCCGCCGAAGAAGCCATCGGCCGCAACGGCCGCAGGCGTATCCACAACGTAGCTCACGAGATACTTGGTAACCCAACCGCCGATGATGCAGTAGTACGGCGTGATGATGAACGGCACGGCGGCCGCCAAGACGCCCGCAAACTTCCACTTCTTGTTAAGCGTGGTAAACGCACCGATGACCGACTGCTTGGTGTGGCGGCCGAGCGCCGTCTCGAGCAACAGCAACGAGACACCGAACGTGAACGCCAAGACGAAGTACGTCAGAATGAACATACCTCCGCCGTATTTGGCAGCAAGCGTCGGGAAACGCCACAGGTTACCGAGGCCCACGGCGCTTGCAGCGCCGGCCAAGATGAAGCCGACCTTGCCCGACCAGGCCGCGCGTTCGTGTGTATGTGCTTTATGCCGCGTCATGTAACTAACCTCTCTACGCAGAATTACGCTATAAAACACGCCGCTTCATGCGGCGTCGTTAATTAGGGGTTTTGCCATTATACCCATGTTAGAGCGTCAAACACCCCAGAAACGCCATTTAGGCCGTTAGCACCACTTCTCCCGCCCCCTGCGGAACCCTCCCTCGGAGCGGATCGTTCGCCGAGCCGAAGCCAAGCGAACACCCCACCCCTCCGCAGGGCGTCCCCGCTCGGGGCGGACGAGCCGATAGCGGGCGAGCCGATAGTCAAGCTACATCAACCCGTCACGCGCCTTGCGCCTCGAACGAGGTGATTTCATCAAGGAAGACGCGCCCGTAGCGCTTCAGCTTCGCCGGCCCCACGCCCGGCACCGCGAGGAACTCGTCCTCGTCGTGGGGCAGCAGGACGCACATACCGCGCAGCGCGGCATCGGAAAACACGATGTAGGGCGGCACGCCTTCCTCGTCGGCCAGACGTTTTCGCAGCTGGCGAAGGCGGTTGAACAGCTCTTGCCCCTCGGGAGGCAACGTCGTCGGTATGCTCGTCGGCGCCTTGGCGGCCCCACGGCCCGTCGAGGCGCGGCGACCTGCGGCGGGCTCGGGCGCACGGCGCCGCTTCATGTACAGCCTAAACTCGTCGGTTGCCGCCTCGCGCGCACGGGGCCCCAGGCCAACTAACGGATACCGCCCCTCGCTCACCTCGAGGTACTCGCCCGCGGTGAGCAGCTCGATGATTTCCTTGACCGTGGCGGCTGAGTCGTCCACGATGTCGTAGGTCTTTCGTGTATCCAAGCCGTACTCGCGAATCTTCGCCGATTTGGATCCGCACAGGACATCGGCCACGATTCCCTTGCCGAACCGACCGCGCAACTCGTGCACGCACCGCATGACGGATCGGGCGGTTTTCGTAACGTCAACAGCATCGATGTCGCCGTCGCAATTCGAGCAGTTGCCGCATCCGGGACCACGACCACCAACAGAGGCGTCGGCCGCGCCTTCGCAGCGCGCTTCGCCATTGGCGAGCGAGGCCTCTTCCATTTCAATACCGACGCGCCCAATAGAGTCCACGGCACCATACGAGCCATAGGTCCCACGGCCTTCTCCCTGGCACGACTCAGCATTTTCTTCCGCCTGCACAGGCGCTTCCCCAAAAGCACGCCCCTCCCCAAAATAGTAAAGGATGGTCTGGCGCAAGCACGACGTCGTCATGCAGTAGTTGACCATGGCGGCAAGCCGGCGGCGCTGGGAAGCCCGCACGACTTGCTGCTCTTCGAGGGAAAGCGCCTCGTTTTGGGTTTCCTGCTCTATGAAAAACCGGCACGTGGCGATGTCGGAGTCGTTCCACAAAAGCTGGCAAACCGACGGCTCGCCATCGCGGCCCGCACGGCCGGCTTCCTGGTAGTATGCCTCCAGGCTACCGGGCATGTTATGGTGTATGACGTAGCGCACGTTGGATTTGTCGATTCCCATGCCAAACGCATTGGTGGCCACCATTACCGGGGCGTCGTCGTTTACGAATGCGCGCTGGTTGGCTTCGCGCTCGGCATGCGAAAGACCCGCATGGTAGCGTGTCGCGCGCACCCCGGCTGCGACGAGCGCCTCGTGTACGCGCTCGACGTCCTTGCGCGTCGAGCAGTAGACGATGCCGCTATCTTCAGGGCCGTCGAGGGCCCGTTGCGCGATGCGGGCGAGCTTGCGCTTGTCGGATAGCTGCTCCACCTCGAAACGAAGGTTGGGCCTATCAAAACCGGTCGTAACACGCACCGGTTCGCGAAGCTCGAGCAGCCTCACGATGTCGTCCGCCACGCGCGGCGTCGCCGTCGCGGTGAACGCCGCCACCGTGGGACGAGCGGGCAGCTGGGCGATGAAGTGCGCAATGCCGAGGTACGAGGGGCGAAAATCCTGCCCCCATTGCGATACGCAATGCGCCTCGTCCACGGCTACTAGGGGAATGCGTATGACGCCGCTCGACGCAAACGCGACGAAACGAGGATCGTCCAAACGTTCGGGTGCAACGTACATGAGCGCATATGCGCCCGCCTTCGCCCTGTCGAGCACTTCCTGTTGCTGCGCCGGGCTGAGCCGGCTGTTCAGGTACGCTGCTGCAATGCCAATGGCGCGCAACGCCATGACCTGGTCGCTCATGAGCGAAACAAGCGGCGACACGACCAAGGCCATCGCCTGGGCGGGCCGCGTGATAAAGCCGTCTTCGATTTGCATGTCGGCCAGGGCTATGGCGGGGACCTGATAGCAAATCGACTTGCCCGCGCCCGTTGGCATGACGCCAAGGGCATCCTGACCACCTAAAATAGCGTTAATAAGCGGAAGCTGCCCTTGCCTGAACGCAGCGTGCCCGTAATAGTGCTGCAGGATTCGAGCAGCTGCGGGGTTTTCCGCCGAAGATTCAAATTGCGAGCGCGCTTCCATCGCCTTTCCTTTCCTCGCTGCTCGGCACGAACTCTATAGCCGAGGAGCATTCGATGGGCGCTTGGCGTATCCCGTCCAGGTGGACGGCGCCCGCAAAGTCGTTACTATCCGAGGCCCGGTTTGACTGTTGGTCAAGGCAACCCTGTTCAGAACAACAATCAAAACTCCACCGCAAACAGCAGCGGCAACTTGACCGAGCCACATACAGTAGCGCTCATTCCGTTATTGTCTTGCAGCAGACTGTATCACAATTTGACAGAAGCAAATCGATGGACGAAGATAAGAGGTTACTACGAACGATAACGCAGCAATAACACAGCACGTGAAAGCGTACCGACCATGAAGGATAACCCTATTTTCGAAGACGACCTGGACGAAAAGCCAAAAGGCTCGCCCGGGTACTGGATCGCCCTCGTGCTCATAGCCTTGGCCTTTGCATTGGGCGTCGCCCTGCTCCCCAGCGCCTTGGCGCACGCCCAGGAGCCGGAGCCGAGCGAGGCCAGCCAGCATCCCCTGCAAGAAATCGAACGAACCACGGCGGAATACGAGAAAGCCGCCAAGCAGCTCGATGAGGCCAACAAGGCCGTCAAGCAGAACGAGCAGCGCATCAAGCAGCTCAAAAAGGATATCCCCGCACAACGCGAACGGTGCCGCAAGGCCACACGCGAGCAGTACAAGATGCAGCAAAACAGCAGCGGCGTCGTCGAGTTCCTGCTTTCCGCCGATGACTTCTATGCTTTCTCGGCTGGCGTTGACTACATAACCCGCGCATCCGAAGCCAACATCGCCGAGATGACGCATTTGGTCGATTTGAAAGACGAGCTCGATAAACGGGAAAACGACCTGGCCAAAACTCAGGCCGAAGCACAAACACGTGAGCAAGAAGCCGATGCGGCGCTCAAGGCGACGCAGCAGGCGCGGCGCGATGCCCAGAGCATTGGGCAGCAAAACGCGCGCAATCAGGCGGCGCAGGAAGAAGCCGAGGCCCTCGCCTTACGCGAGGCGGTAGCGGAACGCGCTCGTGCCGAAGCAGAGGAAAAGGCACGTGCCGAGCAGGCAGCTCAGCAGGCTCTCGATGGCGAAGCCAACGATATCGAAACGCCAAAGGACGCCGAGCAGCCCTCCGCCGAGGCCGCTGATGCCCAAGATAATCCCGAGGAAGAACAACCCGACGAGCAGCCCTCCGAGGAAGCCGAGCCTGCTGAGCCTGCCGAGGAAACGGCGCAGCCTTCGCCGAGCACCGATGAGCCGACGCAGGCAAGCGATGCGAGCGAGGACGTCGACTCCGCAGCTGCCACGCCGACGGAAGACGACCTCACCATCGACGAAGAAGGGCCTGAACCGTCGGCCCAGGCC
>CAMPAJ010000075.1 GCA_946631805.1 uncultured Eggerthellaceae bacterium | reverse complement strand
CGCGATTCGGTTGTTCTGCCGGCCCAATACACGATCGTGCTCGCCGAGGCGACGCAGACGCAGACCTGGAAGACCACCGTCAGCGCGACCCCGCCCGAAGCGCCTGCAAGGGCGTGCCCCACCTGGTAGATGGCGCCATAGAGCATCGTCATGAAGTAGGGGTGGCTGTTGTCCGCCGGCTCGATACCGGCGCTTATCACCAGCTGGTTGAAGTAGTCGCGCGTCACGCTGCCGGGCCAGCAGAGCACCACATAGACCGCCCATGCGGCGATCAGCACCCCTACGACAAGGGGGATGGGCAGCGGCTTGAACGCAGGGGCGGCAAATCGCAAACGTCCGCTTGCGTCGTTTGCGTCGCCAGCGTCGGCGGCATCCGCAGAGGCGGCGCGGGCGCCCGAGCCGTCCGCGTCGGCACCGCGCATGCCGTCGTTGTCCGGGCAGGTGTTGGGGACAGCGACGTTGGTTCCGCAGGCGTCCTGCGCATCGACGTTGGTTCCGCGGGCGTCTTGCGCATCGACGTTGCCCGGCGTCCGCTGTTTTTCGGAAACGCGGTCTGCGAAGGCCTGCACGGCCAGGACCGCCGCCAAAGAAACAGCTGCGAGCCCGACGAGCACGAGTGCGCATCGCAGAAGCGAAATGTCGGCGGCGCTGCGGTAGGGCACAAGCAGATACCCGCAGAAGTTGGCCAGCGCGATCGCGGCGGCAACGGCCACGGACGGCACGTCGATTTTCAGGGGTCGGGACAGCCCGTGTGCGAACAGCACGAACAGGATGCATGCAAAGGCGCCGGCGCTCGCAAGGGGCAGCTCGCTTACGCTCGCAAGGGGTGCGCGGCACGCGACAACGGCAAACGATGCGGCGATGGACGCGGCCGCGGCAACGGCCAAGGCGGCAGGACGGGGGAGCGCCGGACTCAATTGCCGCGTGGTGGAGCCTTTCGCCATGCCTGTCCGAATCCCCGTTCCGCCCGTGTGCCGAAAAAAGAAACAGGCCCGGATTTCCAGGCCTGAAAAATTTGGTGGAGCATAGGGGGTTCGAACCCCTGACCTCATGGCTGCCAGCCATGCGCTCTCCCAGCTGAGCTAATGCCCCGAAAAGTGCGTTGACAATACTAGCAGAATGACGGCGTTGGTCAAGCGTCCTCCATTAATTCCACGGGTCGCGTTCAAAAAGCGGTTCCGAAACGCGTCGATCGTGCCAGTCCGTATAGGGGTCGTAGCCGTCGTCGTCTTCGTTGATGGCACGCACGGGCGCCGCTTTCTGTTCGCGTTTCTGCGCCGTCGAATCGGCTTTGTCCAGGCGGTTCGCAGAAGTGCTGTCCACATCTGCGGCCAAACGCTCGTCTTCGCCCGGCATCTATGCTTCCTTCGTCGCTTCGGCGATCTGTTGGATGATCGGGTCGAGCGCGCCCTCCACATCGTACTGCTCGATCTTGCCCGCGTCGACGAGCGAAGCGAACTGTGGATCCATGGGCAGCGTGGCGTAGGCGGGAATCTGGTAGCGCTTGGCGACGGCTTCGCCCTGGGGGTCGCCGAAGATGTAGTGCTTCGACCCGCAATCGGGGCAGGTGAAGTACGCCATGTTCTCGACCAGGCCCAGCACCGGTACCCTCATGTCGCGAGCCATGTTAACGGCCTTGCCCACGATCATGGCGACCAGCTCCTGCGGGGCGGAAACCGTCACGATGCCGTCGATGGGAAGGCTTTGGAACACAGTCAGCAGCACGTCGGACGTTCCCGGAGGCATGTCGACGAACAGGTAATCCAGATCCCCCCAGTTCGTTTCGTTGAAGAACTGCTTCACCACGCCGGACACCACAGGGCCGCGCCATACCACGGGCATGTCTTCAGCCGGCAGCATCAGGTTGGTCGAAATCAGCTTGATGCCGCTTTTCGTCTGTCCCGGGTACACGCCGTCTTCGTCGCCTGTCAACGGGTTGGTGAATCCGAAGGCCTTGGGGATGGACGGTCCGGTAACGTCGGCATCCATGATGCCCACCTTCAGGCCACGCCTGTTTGCTTCGCTTGCGAGCAGGCTGGTGACCAGGCTTTTCCCGACGCCGCCTTTGCCCGACACGACGCCGATCACATGCTTGATGCTAGAGCGCTTGTTGGGGGTGAGGACTTCGGGACCTGCGGGGGCGCCGCCATGGCAACCCTGTTGCAGCATTTCTTTTTCTTCTTCTGTCAATTCCGGTTGATCGACCATGGTTACCTTCTTTCTCGCAAAGCGGTGTTGCCTCGTATCGCATGCCATGGTAGCACAGCAACGTAGTTGGCGTACGAACGCGTGCCGGCACGCGCGACAACGCCCCGCCGCCACGCGCGACAACGCTCCCCACCTCGAGAGGCTGTATCGTAATGTATAAACACTATAAGCTACCAGTTAGGAACAGCGTGAGAGCAATTGTGAGCGCAACCTACCTAAATAGTAGGCTTTGGCCGAATTATCCATTGACAAGGGGTTCGAAAGGGGGGTATGTTTTGTAAAGCATACAGTGCAATAACGTCGGGATTCTGCACTACATTGATGGGATAGGGGACTAACATGAACCTAAAATCATCGTACGCCAAAACCTTACCTGCAATCATCACCCTACTTCTTGTTGCGCTTGGACTCGTCCTCGTGTCACCGCTTGGCGGATACGCCGCCGATGGCGCGTTGCCCGTGGGCACCCCCATCGTCGTTTCGCACACCGAGGGCGGCTTGGAAGTGACGGTGCGCACGACCGACGGGACGAATCGTCCCGCTGAGGCCAATACCTACACCTACTACACGGGCGAAGAAGCACGCACGCAGATAGAGATTTCCAACCGCGACAACCAGCTCAACGACTACACCGTGCGCGTGTACATGCGTTTCGATAGTAGCGGCTATCGCTTGCCCTACACTCTGGGCCCTCAAAGCGTCACCACCGCGGGTAAGACCTACAACTTCACGTTCAACCAGGCCGACGAAGCGAACGTGTACTACCTCGAATTCCCTAAGCCGGGCATCGGCGATACCGCTACCGTGCCTGCGCTTATAACCTACCCGTCTCCAGGCACCCCGGGCGGCAAGGCCGAAATCTGGGCCACGGTAATGAGCCCCGAAGATGCGCAGGCAACGGGCACGGGCGTTACCGAGAAGAGCGATTGGGAACTGCTCGACTGGACCACCAAGCCCGACCTTTTCCCTGCTGAGAAGAAGCGCGCGTCCACCGAGGTGTACCTCCTGGGCGACGGCGATGGCGGCAACGACTATGTGCGCGGCCTCGTGTACGACGTGGACCTGCAGCGCGGGGGAGAGACGCTGGAGGGCATGGGCAAGGACTACGTGAAAAACGTCACCTATACCGATACTCTGCAGATAGGCGATCGTTTTGCCTGGGATGCCGATGTGCTCAACGCCATCCGCAATGGCGGCTATACCGTGCGCTACGATTCGTTCGACGAAGACCTAGGCATCAACACCAACAACGCGACGCATGATCCCATCGTTGCCTTAATTAGTGTGGGCAACAAGCGCGTCGCTTCCATCTGGCACGGAACCAACGATGTTCGGTGGACCAGAAACGAGAACTTCCGCTTAACGGTGGACGACAACGATCAGATTGTCATCTCGTGGGAAGAGCCTAACAGCTCCATTGCAAACAATCCCACCCAGCCCGGCAACTGGACCGAGATGACCAACACCCATACGCAGATCTACATCGGCAACCAGGTGCTGGAGTACACGGGCGATGCCACCGATCCCGACCTCATTACCACTGGCGTGCAAATCACCAACAAGATTGCGGTTACCGAGGAGTACTGCTACTCGGAAGACAAGACCTACGAGTCGCAGGTGGAGGATACCGTGCGTGCCCGCGAGGCCAATCTCGAGCTGATCAAAAGCACGCCGCAATACGTGACGCGCGGTGAAGAGTTCGCGCAGCCTGTGAGGATATGGGTTTGGAACACGGGCAGTGTGCCCTATACCCAACTCTACAAGGTGAACGATATTCTGCCTTCCGAGTTCTACATGACACCCGAAGGCATGTTCGATCATCTTTCCTCCACCGAGCATGCCGACGCCCGCAAAGAGATAGAGCTTACGCAGGCCAATCTGTACGAACTGCCCTCCACCACCCAAGCCACCGACTACCACGGAGAAACCGATTACGGCCTGAACACCGAAAACACCGCCGATGGCAACCTGTATTGGGATGCGCCGCTCGATGAGACGGGCCTGCGCAAAACCTGTACCTTGCACCTCTACAAAGACGGCGATATATATCGCTGCGTTGCAAACGGCTCCACCACCGATGCGGATAGCTTCACGTTCACCGACGCAGCCTCTTTGAAGCAAGGCCTGGAAGGTATAGGCTATGCGCCTACGCGCAATACGCGCTATGAGGTTATGTGGCTCTACGACCCCAAACCTTCCATCGAGAGCGGTGAGGAGCGCATCTACACTTTCAGAGCCTGGGCCAAGGACAGCTTCCAGGTGGCCCAGGGCGACCAGCTCCATCACATCAATTTGGAAGAGGGTTCGCGCTACAACTACGCCTACGCCTATAAGCAGGATGGCACCCGTATCGACTACGATTTCGATATCACCAATATCAAGCAGGACGCCACCATCACCAAGGGTGGACGTTTGGTGCAGGACAGCACGGTTGATGACGAAGATCTGCCTAAAGACACCATCCTGGACGACGACTCGGTAATCGAATACACCGTTGCCGTTACCCATGCGGGCAGCAAAGAGTACGACACCATTCCGCTGGTGGACAGCATGCAGGGCATCCAGATGGCCCTGGTGCGCAAGGATCTGAACCCCCACCTGGCCTCCGAGGGCCTGGGCTCACATACCATAGGCGACACCGAGTACTACATGCTCGATAAGGAAGGCACCTTCCAGGATGTGTGGTTCGGTGAGCCGGAAGATAAACACCTCGCCGACCACGTGGTGATCACCCACAGCGGCGAGGGCTTCTCCACCATCTCCTACTACTACCTGGACGATTATGCGGGCGACGAAGTAACCCGCCATATCCGCTATCGCGCGCTGGTGAGCATCGATAAGTCGGGTGCCGCCGAGGCGCCGCGGTATCGCGTGGATAACTGCGGCTACCTCAACGACCATCAGGGGCATCGCATTCTTGCGCCGGTGGGCTACGGCGTGAGCCCCATCTACTTCGATAAGCGCGTCATCGACGAACGCGGTGCCACGCCGCAAAGCGATGTGAACGTTGCCGATTTCTCCTATTTCCACAAGGGCGAGAAGACCATCTATCGCCTGGTGTTGGGGCACAACAACGCGCCTACGGGCCAGTATGTGGAGGTTACCGGCCCCGAAATCTGGGACAAGCTGCCCGAAACCGTCACGGGCCTTACCTGGCAGAAGGGCGACGGTACCCACGCCGGCGACGTGCAGATAGATATCTATGAAGACCCCGGCAATGTGGAGTGGACCAATCCCGACGACTGGACCATCGTGTCCGACACGCACGACCAAGGCAACACCAACCCCAATCAGCAATACATCCAGTGGGGCGATGACTTCAAGGTGAGGTTCTGGGACCGTGCGGTCATGTACGTCACACTCACCATGCCCGACGGCGATGTGTGGAACAACTATGCGGCCAAATTCATGAACCAGCGCCTGCGCAACACCTTCCACTATCACGAGTACCAGTCCTATGTGCAGCACGAGCTTTCCGAGCCCATCCAGGCGTACTTGGAGAAGAGCGTGTATGCCACGGGCGACAAGAAGACAAAGGGTCGCGGCACCGACCAGCGCTTCTGGTATGCCAACGATATGTACGTGTACTACACCGTGTCGCTGGTCAACATGGGCGATATCCGCCTGTACGTGAACGATTTCCAGGACAAGCTGCCCAAGGGCTTTCATATGGAGCAGGCGAGCAGCAATGTGGAGGACAGCCAATACAGCGGGGCACCCACCTCCGTAGAGATCGGCCCCAGCGTCGCCTCGAGTTCGTCGGGCATCTATTGCCCCGAGAACGCCTATGCCCTTCGTTATATCGACAGTGTGGCGCAAACCAGCGGTGCTTACGTGCCCAAGCACGCGCAGCTGGATTGGTCCACCGAGACCAAGGCCGATGGACACGAGTACATCACCTTCAAAATCTCGCAGAGCAGCAGGTCGTCCCGCATAGGCAACGACATCAAATACGACGAGTATTACCAGAAGTGCTACCTGGATCCCGGCGAGATGATCGAGTTCGGTTATTGGGCGAAGGTGGATTCCGCGCTTGAGAGTACGGCGGATACGTCCGAAAACACCATCGTCATGCCGGTGAGCGACTACGCCGGCGCGGGCGTGAAGGTGGAGGAAGCCGACGTCCGGACGCATGAGCATGACGGCGCCGATCCCAACGAGGGCACCTGCGACCACGACAACGATTTCAACCCCACGCGCAACGATCGCGTAGAGAACCTGGGTTTCGAAGGTGAGGATACCGACACCTGGTGGCTCAAATCCGATGTAACCGTGCGCCGTGGCTTGATTGTGCCGGGCATTACCAAGTCGGTGTATTCCACCATAGATGCCCAGGGTGTAGAGACCACCAACCCCGTGGTGGCCCGCACCTCCGATACCATACGCTACCGCGTGAATGCGGGTAACGGCGGCAACCAGGTCATGCCCACCTACGTGTTGCAGGACACCATTCCTGCACCGTATAAATTCACCGGCCCCATTACCCTTACCTTCAACAATATCTTCGGGTCGGGCGTGGCCACTCCGGAATATCGAGCCTCGCTCAACATTGCCGACAGGACAAATCATCTTGGTGCCGAACGCGTGAAGCTTGAATATCAGGCATCGCGGGCGGGCGCAACCAACACCATCACCTTAGTCAAAGATGGTGAGCCGGTACGAATCGAGCTTTACCTGCTCAATCTCACGCAGGACTATTCCAACTGGGACACCCGTGCAAAGGCGTGGGTGAGCCTGGAGACGGAAACTGACGGCTCCGAGACCATCAAGTTCCAGTTCGACGACGGATCCGTGGCGCTCGAGCCCCTGGAAACCGTAACCATGGATCTGCGCGTGAACAATCCTTCGGGCGCGCAGGTTCAGGACAGGCTGGTGAACAACTGCTTCATCACGCCGCTCGATCGGACGTTCCTTCCGGCCGACGTTACCCAGGGTAACAACACAACGGCAAGCGACGTGGATGGCAACAGGCTTCCTGCCGTGCGCAACAGTGTTTCCATTCCCTTCGCAAGTTCTTACCAGACCACCTCGTACAAGAAGGTGGAGCAGCTGGACGACCCGGATAACTGGGGACTTTCGTACCTGCCCGACCGCAACTGGATAAACCTGCCTTCCAAGGGCACGCTGTTCGCCTTCACGGACTACGTGTTCTTCGCCACCGAGCAGCCTATCCAAGATTTCATCATCATCGATAACCTGCCCCAGGTGGGCGACCACATGACCTATGAGAACAGCACACCGCGCGACTCCAAGTTCGAGGTGTCGCTGTACTCCGACCCGCAGTTCGAGATCGTGGTAACCCACGCCGACGGCAGCGAAACCGTGTTGGATTCCAGCCAATACACGATCGATTTCGCCGACCATACCGAGTTCTCGAACGACGACTGGCGCCTGAACCCGCAGGATCCCGACCCGTGGTATAGCACGCCCAAAGACAGCAC
>CAMPAJ010000074.1 GCA_946631805.1 uncultured Eggerthellaceae bacterium | reverse complement strand
CTTGTTCGGCGGGTTGGCGATCAGCTCCAGCGTCTCGCCGTCGTAGACGGCAATTTGGATGTTCTTGGCAACGCCGTCTGTGAACAGCTCCACGCCGCAGTAGACTTCGCCCTGGTAGACATCGATGTCGCCGATGTGATTGACTTCGAGTTCGTAGCCTTTCGAGAAGGGGTCGTCGTTCGAGGCGAGCAGGTTCCAATCCGCATCGTAGCGCGAAAGGGTAGTGGAGCCGCTCACCCAGCGCATGTCGCCTTCAGCGGCCACACCTTGGCGTCCATCGACTTCCACCGAACCCGCGAGCGTGTAAGTGGCGCCGGCGGCTTCGGGCTCCGCCGCGGTGGAGGTGCCTGCGGAGGCGGCCGTAGAGGAAGCGCTTGCGGAGGCGGCCGTAGAGGAAACGCTTGCGGAGGCGGCCGCATCATCCGAAGAGTCGGCGTTGCCGCCCGAAGTGCTCGCAGACGTGGCTGCGGAACCCCCGTCACCGCCTGACGACGCAGCCGCCCCGCTGCAGCCGAGCAAAGCCAGGCACGCAAAGATTGCCGCACACGCCGTAACAGTTCCCAGAACGCCTTTCGTCGCCATTGCCATGACCTCCCCTTGCGCCGAATCGATATCGCATTCAGGCTCAATTATGACTCAATTGCGCGGGATTATTAAACCAGGGCGTCGAATCGCAATGGATGTCGTCGGGCGTGACGATGCGTGTGTCGATGCGGCAGGTGCAGTACTTCTCGGCGGCAGAATGGACCGGGTGCCTGCAAGACAGGTAGAACCAACCTGACAAATAGCTACGACGCATTTGTCAGGTCTGATGCGTTAGGGAATGAGACAAGCTACCTGTCCCCTTGTCTCATGTGTGCCAGGGGGCGAGAGGGCAAGGGCCGCTCTGCGTCTATTCTGCTTACGTGGCTGAACGGGCTTCTGTGGTACATTAACCCTATGGCTAGAAACGAAACAATCAAGATAAGCGCGGATGCGAAGAGCTTTCCTCAGGCACGGGCTTTTGTCGAGAAAGCTCTCGACAGGCGTCTTATCAATGCCAGCAAGGCATTCGAGATGGAGCAGCTCTTCGAAGCGCTCTTCCATGAAATCGCATCTCAGGTCGGCGATCCGAGCGTCGAGATCGAAATCGGCAGCATGCACGGGCTTGGGCACACGGACATCAAGATCATGTTTCCAGGCGATCGCTTCGTGCTGCCCGAACGGGGCGCATCCGCAGATGATTACGAGAAGATCGTCGAGGAGTTTTCCGACAAGGTGTCCTGCTCGTACCAAGGCGGCTGCAACGTCGTCAAGGTTTCCATGGGCAAAAACGCCTGGGCCTTCATCCTTCCGAACTTCATCGCAGTCGTCGCGGCGACCATCGTCGGCTTCGTGCTCGAATTCGCGCTCGACGAAGCGGGACGGCAGCTGATAGCAACAGAATGGGTTGCGCCGCTCGAAAAGCTGTTCACCAACGCCGTCCTTATGATAGGCGCGCCGATGACGCTTTTCTCGCTGCTGAAGAATGTGACCGATTCCTTCATAGTGGCAGAGCGCCATTCGTCTTCTCGCACGCTGTTCATCGTCTCGGTGGCTTCGTCGTTGACGGTGGTTGCGCTGGCCCTTGTCATGGGTTTCGGGGTCGCCCAGTGGATTCTGTCGATAACCGGCGTGACGGAGCGGTTCGACCTGGGGCTTGCCAGCTGGTCGCTTGCCTCGGCGGTGGACCAAATAATACCGTCAAGCATCATTGAGCCTTTCGAGACCATTTCCCCCATCCCCATGATTGTTGTGGCGCTCCTTATCGCCGGCGCCCTGAACTCCATAGGCCAGAGCTTCGGCATGGTGAAGCGTGCGATCGACGCCTGCTACGACCTGTTCTCGGGCATACTTCAGATAGTGATGTCCATTTTCCCGCTGGCGTGCTTTCTGCTTTTCCTGGAAATCCTGCTGGCGAACGACGGCGTTGCGCAATTCGCGAACATCTTCTTTATCGTTGTTATCGTGTTCGTGTGCACGCTGCCTTTGCTGTTCTTCTACGCTCTGGGCCTTAAGGCGCACGGCATGCCCGTACTGGAGTTCGCGCGGAAGCTCTGGCCTCTCGTGAAGGAGAACATCTTGATCGGCTCTGTAATCGATGCCGTGCCCTACAACACGCGCTACTGTGCGAGCGCCTTTGGCATTTCGCGGAAACGGCTCGAAAAGGAGCTGCCCATATTGGCGCAGACCAGCCTGGATGGCAACTGCTTCATCCTCATGTTGCTCGCCGCGATCTACATCTTCGTCGCCAATTGCGAGGTGTCGTGGCTCAACGTCGCGGCCGTCGCCTTTATCGTGATGTTCCTTTCGTTCGGCGCTCCCAACCAACCGGGTTCCATCCTCATCGGCATGTTGGTTATCCTGACGTATCTGAATTCGGACGCCGCCATTTCGCTGGCGTTGTGCTTCGAACTGTTCTGCGGCGGCCTTCAAAACATCCTGAACGTCATCAGCAGCGTGGTGACGGTCGCCGAAAACGAACGAAGGGAAACGTGCGCCGCCTAGCAACTAGGCCGCTCACAAGGCCGCTCGCAGATTCTGTCACACCAGGTTAGGACCGTGACAGGAACACGCAGCATGAAGCCGGCAAAGTACCTCCAAAGTACCTCGTTGGGCACGAGCAGCCTGTCTTTGGGAGAGCCATGCGTCCACAGGTGGCACGAAGCCGCCTGCCCTCTGTTGCGTTGTCCGCTAGTCGGAGAGCGATTTCTGAAGCCGCTCGAAGGGGCTTGGGCTGCCGGGCAATTTGTCGCGACGGGCCAGGTCCGCCTCCACGATGCGGAAGATCGTAGCGGTAAGGGGCACGCCGACGAACGCGCCCAAAAAACCGAACACCGCCGTTCCGATCGTGATGCCAATCAGCGGCCACATGCCTGTAAGGCCGACGGACTTGCCGACCACGCGCGGGTAGACGAAGGCCTGCTCGATTTGTTGAACGATCAGGAACAGGACGAGGAAAATAAGCGCCCGCTGCCACGACGTCGCCAAAATGATGATGGCGCCCAGAACAGCGCCGACAATGGCACCGATCATGGGGATGAGGGACATGACGCCCACGAGCGCGCCGAGCATGAGTGCTTCGGGCATTCCTGCGATCGCGCAGGCGACGAACACGAGGCTGCCGAAGATCAGCCCCTCGAGTGCGGCGCCGGTGATGTAGCTGCGGAAGCTTCCGTCTGCGTATGCGATTGCGCGCGAGAACTTGTCGTCGGCCCGTTTGCCGATGTAGGTCTGGATCAGTTTGTGCGCACCGCTTGAAAGCCCGTCCTTTTCACCGAGGAACCACAAGGCGAAGATGATGCCCATAAGCCAGGCACCGATCTGGCCGAAGATCGACGCGACCTGCGGTAGCGAGCTGGCGACACCCGATTGCAGCCAGTTTGCGATGTCGTTGACCACCTGCTCCCAGTTGATGGAGTTCAGCTGCGCCACCATTGCGGGCGGCAAAAGGGAAGACAGGAATTCGTTGCTCGTAACGTGCTCGACGACGCCTGGAACAGCCTCTGCGAGCTTAATGACGGCATTGATTAGATTCGGTATGACCAGGATGCCCACGAACAGCACGATGCCTAACGTGCATACGATGGTAAGCAGGAGCGCAAGCCCGCGGTTGCGCGTGTTGTCGCCTGTAGGTCCAGGCAGCACGCGCTCAAAGAAGCGCAAGGGGATGTTCATGACGTAGGCGATGACCAAGCCGGCGATGATGGCGAGTGCGCCGCCGAACAGCACCCCGGTGAAACCTTCGATTTCGCCCCAATAGCGGACGAGCAGAAAAACGACCAGCGCGCTGATGATCAGCCTTGCACACGTTTTCCAGCTTACGGTTGGTTTATTGCTGCTCTTGTTTTCCATATGCCTTCACTCCATCGGCTCATTTTCGCGCCCCGTGTTCGAGGGGCTGTTTCGTCGTGTTGCCAAACGACCTTGATTCTATATGGTTGCGCCGGCAAGCGCTCCGTCAAAGTGGGTTTGCGGAAGCGACGCCTACGACTTTTTCGGCAAGCGTCTCGCTTCCTGCGGTCCTATGCCGGTCTCGCGTGGTCATCGACGCGAACGCGTCCTTGCAGCGCCATCAGGATGAGGAACGCGGCGACGGCCACGAGCGCGCCCATGCTGACGTCGGAAAGGAAATGGGCGCCCAAGATCATGCGGCAGGACATGACGACAAGAGCGAAGACCATCTCGACCGCGAGGGCGATGCCCAGCTTCTGTTGCAGGCTGGGATAGACGAGGCTCAGACCGTAGAACCCAGCGAGGAAGGACGCAACCTGCACCGAATGGCCGCTGGGGAACGACTTGAACGCGTCCTTCTCGAGGCCAAACGCAGCCATCAGATCTTCGACCCCCGAGCCTTTCTGGTACCACGGGCTGAACTCGACGCCTTCGTATCCTGCAAGCACCGCGAACGGGCGCGGGCGTGCCATCAGGTTCTTCACGATTTCGACCGCTATGTAGGAGACAACCAGCACGACGACCACTATAAGCACGCGACGTGCCAGGTCCTTGGCGTCGTTGCCCTTCCCGGCGCCGAAGCCCAGCGCGCACAGGCCGATGCCGACGATGGTGCCGATGCCCAAGCGGATGGTCGAGGAAAGCTCGGCGCCGACCATGCCGCCGAAGCCGTCGCGCACCGAAAGGACTGCACGGGTGATCAGGGCGCCGAAGAGAGCTGCGAGCACCACGCACAGGACGGCGCCCACGATGCGCAGAACCGGCGGCTTTTGACTGGCAAGGGAGCGCTGCACCAGCACGCCCAGAAGGAAACAGGCGGGATAGGCCATCGGGAAGAGCCCCAAAGTCGAAACGAAGATGACGAAGGGGTTGCCGGGCGCATAGAGCGCCTGCGCAATCTGGTAGTCTGCAAACGTCCCTACCACCAGCAGCGCCACGAGCAGCGCAGCGAACGCCCCCATGCCGCGTACCAGAAGAGAGTGCCGTTCCAAATTCATCGCAATCACATGCCTTTCACGATGCTAATGAATCGCCAATTCGGTGCTTTAGCCCCATTGCTCATACCATAATCCTTTATAGGACGAGCTTCTGCTATGCTGCCTCGGCGAGCGCCTCTTTGGCCCCGCGGTAGGTAACGCCTTCGCCGTAGATGGTTGTCCAGTCGTTGGCCATCGAAACGGGCACGTAGCCGTTCTTCTCGCATTCCTCGCGCATGGACTGGGCCTTGCTTTCGCTGCCGTTTTCGCGCTCGAGGTCGTCGCAGCAAAGCTGGAAAGCGGCCGACGCGTACGACGGGTTCGACAGTGCGTAGTTGGCCATGGCGAAGTCGCCCGAGGAATTGCCGAAGGACAGCACCGGCTGCTTGGCGATTTCTTGCTGGATGACCGACACCTTGTTCTGCTTCAGGTCTTTTATGACGAACTCGCCGCCGAGCACAAGCTTCTCGTCCTGGCCGAAGGTGTAATCGAGGCCGTCTTTGTCGCCCTGGTCGGATCCCACCAGCGTCTCGTCGGAGCCGATTACTTGGGAAAGCGGCAGCTTGATGGGACACGTTGGGTCGTTGAAGATGCCGCGCACGATCAGCCGGTCGGTGCCTGAAACGACGTATACGGTGAAGTCGTTGGCCTGTAAGTACTCGACCACCTGCACCATGGGCTGGTAGAAGCCGCCGCCGCGCACCATGCCCTCGTAGCTGGGCATGGGCTTCTTCATGAACTCGCTCACGTAGTTGTAGAACTCGTCGATGGTCATGCCCTTGAACGCCGAAGCGACAGCTTGACCGTGCTCCACGGGGAGCTCGTCGTATTTTGTGCCGTTCTCGTTCTGGTCGACAATCTTCGCCGCCACGGACTTCTCGAAGTCCGACGCCTTGTCCTTGTAGTCGGGGTCTTCGAGCACGCGGTAAGCGAGCATCGTGTAGTCGAAGTAGTTGGGGTCGGTTTCGCAGAAGAGCGTTCCGTCGAAATCGAAGGTGGCGATACGGTCCTCAACTGGAATGAAGTCGGGGGACGACTCGTCGGTTGCCGCTTCGACGAAGTTCACGAGTTCGGTCTTGAGCGGGGCTTCGTCGCTCCAGAGGTCCAGCGGGTCTGCCGTCATGGTAGCGCCCTCGGGGAAGAGCAGGGCGAATTCGTCCTTTTCCGAAATGGTGTTAAAGCCGTTTTCCTCGCACTCCTTCTTGAATTCGGCGGCCTTTTCGGGGTCGCCGTAGTCGCGTTGCGTGTCGTCGCACAGCAACATGTATGCCCGTCCGTCGTACTTTTCATTCTGGCAGGTGTAGGTGGCCATGGAGAAGTCGCCCGTGGAGTTGCCGAAGGCCAGCACGGGCACTTTGCCGATCTCCTGCTGGATGACCGTGGCCTTGTTGGTCTTCTGATTCTTGATGAACAAGCTGCCTTCGATGACCAGATCGTCTTCGGGGTTCAGCTCGTAGAACATGCTGTTTTCGTCCTTGTCGCCTGACGCCACGTAGAGCAGGTCCGTGCCGATGACGCGGTCGGCCGGGACATACTCGTCCAGCACGCCTTCGGTCATCGTGCGTACGGCATCGCGATAGGTGGCGCTGACGATGTACACCTTGTAGTCGTTGTCGCAGAGGTACTTCACCAGTGCCACCATGGGCTGGAAGTAGGCTTGCGCGTAGGTCATGCCCGTAAAGCCCCACACGGGCTTTTCCTTGAACTTGCGCACCGCGTCGGCGTAGGTTTCCGGGGTTAGGCCCTCGTAGAGTTTCGGGCCCAGCTCGCGCTCCTTCGCGTCGAAGTCGTCGATGGGTACGCCTTTGAGGACCTTGTCCTCCCAAGCTTGGGCGAAGGCTTTCAGATCGTCGGGCGCTTGGTAGCTGTCATCGTGCAACGCGCGCTGGATGAAGAGCCAGTCGTTGAAGTATGTGGGGAAGCGCTCCCCGTAGAGCGTGCCGTCCATGTCGAACACGGCAATCCTGTCTTCTTCGGGGATGAACCCACCCGAGTTTTGGTTGACCGAAGCGGAAACGAATTCGACGATGGATTTCATTGCAGGAGAATCGGGTTCCCAGTAATCAATGTCCGCTTGACCTGCCGTCGAATCCTCGGATGCAGAAGATGTGTCCGTTGCGCTGCTTGACTCCGAGCTGGCTGCACTCGAGGCGCTGGCACCGTCCGACTCCGAGCTGGCTGCGCTCGAGGCGCTAGCGCTGCTTGACTCCGAGCTGGCCGCGCTCGAGGCCGCGTCGCTCCCGGATGCGGACTGGCTGCCCGTTGCCGTTGGTGCGGCGCACGCCACGAGCATGACAGTGCAGCAGCACAAGACGACCAATCCCGTAAGAACCTTTTTCATGACAACTCCCTTTCTTGAACGCATCGGCCCGAAGAGACCTTAGCAAGTTTCTTCAAGTTCTTCTTCATAGTGCTCTTTGCGCCTACCAAGGATATCGCAGGTGTTTGAGCTGCTCGTGAACGCCTTCGGGGGTAATCGGCTTGACCATGAAACCGCTCGCTCCGCTGCTCCATGTGTCAAGAGGGCATTCGTCGTAGGTGGCCAGGAACACTACGTTCATGTGGGGATTGATGCTAAGCAGCGTGTGGCACAGATCCAGTCCATTCGTCTTGCCCAGCTCGACGTCTACGAACGCCAAGTCGACGTGATTGTCTTGCGCATACGCTATCGCTTCCGCCGGACGCGTAAACCCCACGATCGTGGCATACGGCATAACCTCTTCCAGAACGGGCAGGGCTCCGGAGAGGATGGCCTTCCTGCCATCTACCAGGATAACGTGGGCATTCCTGTCGCTTTCCACCGCGGC
>CAMPAJ010000073.1 GCA_946631805.1 uncultured Eggerthellaceae bacterium | reverse complement strand
CCCAGGTCGCCGGGGGTTCGCGGGCCCCGGTGCCGTCCGCCTCGCTCGAAGCGGCAAGAAGTTATAATACGAGCCTCCCCGCTTTTGGTCAAGCATCAAACTCCGAATTGGCTTTCAATTCATAATGTGTTCACAACTCGAAATACCTCGTGGGTATGCGCGCTGCTGAACCACAACATACTGTAGTTCTTGGAAGCTACGGAGCACGTGCGCACGAGCGGTTTTGCGCATTCCAATTCATGCTGATACCCGGACTGCATTATATATAGTAGCCACTCTCTTCTTCTTTATATATGTAAGGGTGCTCTATATACAACGTATATGTAAGGGCACTCTATATATAACGGTGCGCAGCGATGTGCGGAGCTCCTACTAAAAGAGCGAGGTGCCGCGACTTGCATTCGCGGCACCTCGCTCGCATACGCACTTGGCGGTTGCTTGTTCGGTTTACACCAGCTTCGCGAACTTGCGCTTGCCAACCTGCAATGTGGCGCCTTCGAGCAACGATGGGTCGACGTTGTATTCTTTGGGGGCAACGGGCTGGCCGTTGACCTTCACGCCGCCGCCGTCGATAAGCCTGCGCGCCTCGCCCGCGCTACCTGCCAAGCCAGCATCGGCAATAAGCTTTGCAAGATAGACCTTGCCCTGATCGTTTGGCGTCAAATCCGCGGCATACTCGGGAATGTCGTCGGGAATCTCGTGCTTCTTGAACACGAGGTCGAATTGCGCTTCGGCAGCCTGGGCCTGCTCCTCGTCGTAGTAAGCCGCCACGATGTTGCGCGCTAGGGCTCGCTTGACCTTGTTGGGATGCAGGCGGTCTTCGGCCAGGCCGCGCTCGATCTCGTCGATTTCGTCTACCGCTACCGTCGAAGCCAGACGATAGTACTTCACCATGAGCTCATCGGGTATCGACATAACCTTTCCGAACATGTCGGCCGGCTCGTCGGTGACGCCGATGTAGTTGCCATAGCTCTTCGACATCTTCTGCACGCCGTCGGTGCCTTCAAGGAGCGGGAGGGTCAGGCACACCTGCGGCTCCATGCCCATCTTCTCCATGAGCTCGCGGCCAGCCAAAAGGTTGAACAGCTGATCGGACCCGCCCAGCTCGACGTCAGATTTGATGACCACGGAATCGTACGCCTGCATGATGGGGTACAGGAACTCGTGAACGGCGATGGGCTGGTTGTTCGTATAACGGTTGTGGAAGTCGTCACGCTCCAGGATTCGAGCCACCGTAAACTTGCCAGCCAAGGCCAGAAGGTCCTCGAGCTTGAGCTCCAGAAGCCACTCGGAGTTGTACACGAGGGTGGTCTTTTCGGGATCGAGTACCTTGAATGCCTGATCAACGTACGTCTGCGCATTATGCTTAACCTGTTCGGGGGTAAGCTGCGGACGGGTTGAATTACGACCGGACGGATCGCCGATAAGCGCCGTGCCGTCGCCGATGATGAGCGTGACCTGATGCCCTAAATCCTGAAACTGGCGCAATTTGCGCAGCGGGACGGCGTGCCCGATGTGAATATCGGGAGCCGTCGGGTCGACGCCGAGCTTGATGTTGAGGGGCTTCCCCCGCTTGAGCTTCTCGAGCAGCGCGCTTTCAGGCACGATGCGGTCGACGCCTGACGCGATTATGTGAAGTTGTTCTTCTGCAGCTAACATGTATCTGCCTTTCTCGCAAGGCTACACTGCCCTGCACCCGAATGTATGCGTGTAACGTCGCATTCTATCATGACACGCCCCGGAATAAATGGCCCGTTGTGGCGCCAGGCTTCTTTCCGACGGAACGCCGTTCCGATAAAGCAAGGTCGCGCGCCCTGACCGCACGGCTCGTGGCATCAAGGGCGGCCTTCTTGCCCATAAGCGTCGTGTCCACCATAACGGCGCTTATGCCTATGTCAACGAAGTCCACCATATTCGGAACCGCATCGAGCGGCACCCCGTTGTACAGGTGGCTTCGGCCGAGCACGTCGGTGATAACGGGAAATTCGAAGCCTTTTCGATCGACCAGGCGATGGGCCACGCCGCGCCGGGGGCATGACTGGCATTGCTGGCTGCACGCACCTTGACTCATGAGCAGGCAATGCTCGGTAATCATGAGCTCCTGGGAGCCCGCGATGACCAAGCCGAGCTTCACGGGCGATGCGCTTGCGAGCGCGTCGATTTGCCCAAGCGTCAACTCAGGCGACAACCATACCCGGGATACCCCCATATTCGCGAGCTCCGCCAGCGCCGCCTCGTTGGTGGCGACGACATGCGGCCCTGCCTCTACGTTCGCGCCATACTCTAGCGCGCGGATGCACGATGCAAGGCTATCTGCAAACACCGTCTTTCCCTCGCGGACGTAATCCCATAAGTCAAATGGCAGGTCGTATTCGCGCGTGCCGGGCACGGGATCATGATCGATTGTCGGGAGCGCCATCACACATTGCTTGGGATATCCCGCTTGCTCGGGCCCATCTTGCCGAACCGCTTCCGCGACAGCCTGACCCCGCCTGAAATTGAGGATGGGAACGTAGACGGCATCCGCCCCTGCTCGCTTGGCGGCGCGAGCGCATGCGGGATTCGTGGCCCAGGCGACGATTTCGCACGTGCGATCATGCGCGAGAGGCGCAGGTTTCGCGGGCCGCTTTGCAGGCGCAATCGCTCGAACGGCATACGGCTCGAGCATGCTGGCTTTCAATTGCTCCAGTGCGTCGGCTCGAAGATGATGAAGCTCCGAAAACCCCATGCCGACGCCCTCGTCCATAGCGACGTCCAAATCAACTATCACAAACGGGGTGCCGCCCAGGCGATCTACGTGTTGGCGCACATCCTGCTCGGAAAGCGGTTTCGTCCGGGCCGCCTGCACCTTCGACCCATATGCTTCGCCCACATGCACCTGCCCATTGGCATCTGTGGCTTCGAGCTGTATGCGCGAAGGCTCGCCCATGGCAAGCACGACCCGGCCGCGAATCGGCACGCGCGGCGATAGCCCATCCCCTTCGAACGCCATCGTCGCATTGCGCACGCGGAATACGCGATCGCCCTTGCCAACGCGTTGCTCGACGGAGACCCGCACCGCCCCTTCGCAAGCGGTCGCATCGTCGGGAACCGTCGCGATAACGCGCCCGCGATTCGTCCATATTTCGACGACATCGCGCGGGTTCAAAGGGATTTCCGGCGCAATCTCGGCCCTATCGGCCTCGACTCGAGCAATCCTGCCGACGAACAGCCCGCGGTTGTTCGGGCGGTTGTAGCTCATGATCTCGTTTCCGCGCTCGTTTTGCAGATACGCGGTAGTAAACCCGCGCGAGAAGGCTTCCGCTAAGCGCTGGCGCTGTTCGGGCGTAACTTCGAATCCATTATCGATAACTTCTCGATACACCGACACCACGCTGTAGACGTAGTCGGCCGATTTCATGCGACCTTCGATCTTTAAGGAAGCGACGCCGGCACCGATCATCTGGGGAAGCACGTCTATCGTGCATAAATCGCGGGGCGAGAGCAGATGCTCTCCATCGGCAGGCAGCGATTCGTCATCGGCGCCGCGTTGTAATTCGTACGGCAAGCGACACGCTTGCGCACAGAGCCCCCTGTTGGCCGAACGCCCGCCGATCATCGACGACATGAGGCACTGCCCCGAATAGCATACGCAAAGCGCACCATGGCCGAACGCCTCTATTTGGATGCCGAAATCCCGCGCTATTTCGGCCAAGGCGGCTATTTCGGTAAAAGATAGCTCGCGCGCAAGCGTTATGCGGCTCGCGCCCAGCCGGGCCGCCGCCCCGATGCCTGCCGCGGAGTGAATGTTCATCTGGGTCGACGCATGCCAAGGAATCTGCGGGTACGTCCCGTGCAGTTCGGATGCAAGGCCTATGTCCTGCACGATGAGGGCATCCGCCCCCGCCTCCCACGCCTTGCGCGCAAGAGAAAGCGCCCGATCCAGCTCGCCAGGGAGTATCTCGACGTTCATGGTCACGTACACCAGCACGCCGCGCAGATGAGCGTATTCGCATGCCTCGCGCAACGCGTCAATCGTGAAATTGCCGGCGTTTCGACGCGCGTTGAACTCGTCGAGGCCCAAATAGACGGCGTTAGCCCCTGCCGACACCGCAGCATACAGACACTCCATCGTGCCCGCGGGAGCCAAAAGCTCCAGTGTGTTATCCGCTATACCCATGAAACTCCCTTGAATTGTTTGTAGAAGTGGGGTTCTCGTTACCGGCACTCCCCAGTGCCTTCACATTCGCCGCTTATGCTTGAAGTATAATAGACAGACTTGTAGCAAAACCGAACCAGACAGAGGCCACCACCATGAAAGCACGACGCAAGTTCCGCGAATCCAAAAGCCATGCAGTCGCTTGGGCCGTCATCGTCTTGATCGCCGCCGTCGGCTTCCTGTGCGTAAGGGGCACTTCGAGCGTTTTCGCCGCTTACAATAGCTGGATAAACGATCTGCCCGTTATAAACAGCGACAGCTTCAACTTCGCAGAAGACTCATACATGTACGCAAACGACGGGAAGACGCTCCTGGCAAAATTCCAGCTCGAAAAGCGCGACCCGGTATCGCTCGACAAGATCAGCGAATACGTAAAACAGGCAACGGTCGACGTCGAGGACGTTCGATTCTACGAACACAACGGCGTGGACCCGCAGGGTATCATGCGCGCGCTTATTAGGAACCTGACGGGCGGGAGCCTCGAAGGCGCATCCACGATTACGCAACAGCTCGTGCGAAACACCGCGCTGTCCGAAGAGGCGACCGACATCACCTTGGAACGTAAGGCGCGAGAGGCAGAGCTGGCCTTGGAGATGGAAAAGAACTACTCCAAGGAAGAAATCCTGAACATGTACTTGAACACCATCAACTATGGCGATGGCTGCTACGGCATCGAGGCAGCTGCCCAGAACTACTTCCAGACGCATGCAGCCGACCTCACGTTGGCCCAAGCGGCAACCCTTGCCGGCATCCCCCAGTCGCCGACGGCGTTCAACCCCAAGGAGAACCCCGAAAAGTGCACGGAACGCCGCAACCTGGTTTTGGGGCGCATGCTTACCGCCGGCCACATCACGCAAGAGGAATACGATAAAGCTACGCAAGAAGGGCTTGGGCTCGACCCGGCTGAAGACGAGCCTTCCCAGGGCATTTACGCATACCCGTACTTCACGAGCTTCGTGCGCGACGAACTCATGAAGGCCGACAACATTTACGGCTGCTCGTACGCCGACCTATTCCAGGGCGGCCTGAAGATTTACACGACGCTCGACAAGACCATGCAGGATAAAGCCGAGAAAGCCTGCAAAGACCAATACGCCAACATGGAGGGCGATTTGGATGCGGCCATCGTGGCGATGGACCCGACGAACGGGTACGTATCGGCCATCGTGGGCGGCAACGACTTCTACAAGGACCAATGGAACATCGCCACGCAAGGCGGCCGTCCGAGCGGTTCGACGTTCAAGGCGTTCACGCTTGCGGCAGCAATCGAGCAAGGCATCAGCCCCCAATCGGCCATTGACTGCTCGAGCCCCGTCAAGCTGGCAGATGGCACCGAGATTAACAACTTCGGCAAAGAGAGCCTTGGCAGGATGTCGATCGCGGACGCTACGGCGGTCTCTTCGAACACGGGATACTACCGCCTTACCGAGAAGATCGGCGCGGCAAAGCTCGTGGAGATGGCGCACCGTCTGGGCATCGAATCTGAACTGCCCGAGTATTCGATCATCACGTTGGGCACCGAAAACGTCACGCCCCTCGAAATGGCAGAAGCCTACAGCTCGATCGCTTCGGGCGGCATCCATCACGATGCCGTCGTCATTACGCGCATCGAGGACAGGAACGGCGAGGTGCTGTTCGAGAACGCCGACACGAGCGAGCGCGTGCTCGACGAATCGGTCGCAGGCGCCGTCACCGAAGTTCTTAGGGGCGTATTCGAAAAGCCATATGCCACCGCGTACGGTTCGGGCCCCTCGAACGGGCAAACCGTTGCCGGCAAGACCGGTACGGGCGTCGAGTACCGCGACCACTGGCTCGTCGGCTATTCGCCCACGTTGACGTGCGCGGCCTGGATCGGCAACCGAGACTATTCATCTACGAGCGAATCGCTGACGGCGAACAGCCTCTGGCACAACTTCATGTCATCCGCATTGGAAGGCACCGAAATCACCTCGTTCCCGACGGTCAAGGCACCAACCTACAAAACCAGCCAGTCCGAAATGATGGACGATGACGAATACTACGAAGACGAGGACGAAAAAGATAGCGACAAGAAGAAGAACGCCGACGACGAAGAAATGCAGGCGCTCGTCGACGAGTTCGAAGCCGGCGACATGACCGAGGACGACATCTCGGGCGCATACGACAATTACGACGTCCAGATTTCCTACGAATACTCCGACGAATATCCCGAGGGAGCGGTCTTGTCCCAGGATTTCGATAGCTCAAGCGGAACAGTGCAAATGGTCGTATCGCTTGGATCGGGCAACGAAGAGGACTCCGAAGAAGATGAAGAGTCGGTGACCACCGAAGAGTAGTATTAATCCGCAGACTATACAGCTATAAAGGCGAAGCCCCGGATGAGCTTGCATCGCGCAAGGCTCATCCGGGGCTTCTTTTTTCGCGCGCAAGCAGAGGTGAATCCACCACCCACCGTTGCCTGCATTCTGCCTTTACGCTTCGGCAGCCTTTTTATCGCCCTCTTCGAGCATCTTTACGCCTTCATCGTAAAGGCTTTGGATAGACTTGATACGCTCATCGTAGCTATCCCAGTCGAAGCTCGAACCTGCCTGGGCAGCTTCGGCATACAAATCAACGTACTCGTCGAGCGCCTTGCGCAGTTTGTCCGCACCGTCCACGTAACCCTTGTGCACATCGGCGAGCTTTTCGGGTGCTTCGAGCTTCGAGAGCTTATCGAGCTGCTGGTACGCGTTTTGGGCTTGCGTGCGCATGTTGACGATATCGCCACGCGAAACCGCATCTACGAACGTATCCAGATCGGCGTCAAGCTCGACCATCGTCTCGTTTACCTGAGACATGTACGCCCTGTTAGCGCGTTGCTCCTCGTTAAGCCCCGACGAAGCGCTCGAGCTGCATCCCGCAAGCGCAACACTGCACGCGAGCACGCACGCCAAGACGATGCTCGTCGCTACTGCTTTGATTTTCATAACATGCTCCTTGTATATATCCTCGTGTGCACAGACCTTATCATCTTCTATAACGGAGTGCTGCACACGCTATGCGATTCGCATAGTTTACCCCGAAAACGAAACCAATCGCCCACACGCCCTATACATGTGCGGCGCTCTTTGCCGCTTTAATTCCTGGAGTTCTTCTTTTTCTGCTGCTGTTGTTGTTGCTTCTTCTTGCGCGCCGCTTCCGCCTGTTGGCGTTGACGTTCTTGTTCCATGATGGCTTGATGCGTTCCCTCGCTGTACACGTTATGCTCCTGGTCTTCGAAGTACTCGTATTCGGGGTTCTCGACAAAATCAAATTCCTGAACGGGAAGTGACTTCGCTTCCATGAGGTCGGTGGCAAACCAGCGGAAAACATCCGCGCAGCTGCCGGTCGGTACGGATGCGACATTCGTTGGGTCGCCAACCCAAATCGAAGCTGCTGTAAACGGCGTCAAGCCAACGAAGCTGATGTCTTTGTAGTCCTCGGAAGTACCCGTCTTGCCAGCGACCGGCTGCCCGTTGTACATGAGCGCGGCCGTACCCGTGCCCGACGTCACCACGCCTTTCATAACCTCTTGCGTAGCATGCGCTTGCTGGGGGCTCAGGACGCGTTTTTCACGTTTCGAGGGATCGGAGTCGTCGACGATAACGTTGCCGTCCTTGTCCTCGATGGTGGATATGGCGCACAAATCGTGGTACACGCCTCCGTTAGCTATCGTGGCTGCGCAGTTCGCGAGCTCGAGCGGCGTGATATTCTGCACGCCCAATGTAAGGCTTGCGCCGGCCGCCTTGGCATCAAGGTCGGATGTTACGCCCATCTCGTATGCCGTCTTCTGC
>CAMPAJ010000072.1 GCA_946631805.1 uncultured Eggerthellaceae bacterium | reverse complement strand
ACGGGCAAGTCCGTCCAATCATCCTGCCATGCGCGCTTGAACGCGCGCACCTTTCCCTCGAGCCCCTCCGCGGCAACCGACGCTTCCAGCTGGGCGAGCATGCCGTCCGAGAAATCGACGGCCACCACGTCGTGGCCCGCGCGCGCAAGCGGCAACGCCATGACGCCCGGGCCGCAGCCCATGTCGAACACCGACTCGCCAGGGCGCAGGCGCGCATCCAGCATCTCCTGCAGCTGCGTCAGGTAATCGCTGCGTCGAGGCTTGTGGGCGTAGGTCGGCGCCATCGCGTCCCAGCGGCTCGAGTCCGGCGAAGTCGCTTCGGGACCCGCCGTCGCCATCGCGAGCTCGCACCATTCTTCTGCTGTGGGTATCGCTTTCATACAATCTCGTCTCTGCCAGGAATAATGTGTACAGGCGAATTGTATATCAGGATGTGTATTTAGGGTCTGACCCCAAATACACATCTTGCGTTTCCGATTCCCATATTTAAGAAAACGCCTATTTCTTAAAAGCGCCCAAAAGAAGGGTTAGCCTTGCTATGCACGTCACGAAACGCTGGAAACTAGGTCGCGAAGCCGTCGCGGCCGGTGCCGTTTAGGCCTGATGACGTGTAAACTATTGCTGCACGTACGAGTTTTCGGGAATTGTTCGTTAGCGTATGGGGCTCGTCGACGGCGGGCGAGCCATCGCAGCATGTGCGGGCGGACCTCGGGACGGAGGTGGCGCGGTTATGTCGAGCATAGTGCGGGACGAAAAGGGCGCGTACAGGTGGGTGTACGAGTTTAACCTGTTCACGAATCCGACCATTCTTTTCACCATCCTCAAGATCTTCCTGGGAATCGTTGTGGCGCTGGTCGTCTTTCTGCTGGTATTGCTGGTGCCCGACTTGGCGCGCGGGTACGCTGATTCGTCCGACGTTTTGGGCACGCTGCAGCTCGGCGGCGGGCTGGCGTTGCTGTTCGTTGTGTTGACGCTGGTCGGTTACGTGGTCTACGCGCTCATGCAGGGCGGAAAGTACTGCGTGGTGTTCACGATGGACGACGCCGGCATAACGCATCAACAGCTTCCCAGACAGTACAAGAAAGCCGAGGTCGTAAGCGCGCTCAACGTGCTCGCCGGCTTGACGACGGGTAGTCCCACCCTCGCGGGCGTTGGCCTCACGTCCGCGCGCGACTCGATTACCAGCGACTTTTCGGCTGTGCGCAGCATCAAGGGCTCGCGGGCGCTGCGGGTCATCAAGGTCAACGAGCCACTTACCAAGAACCAGGTCTACGTCGAGCCCGACGATTACGATTTCGTGCTCGGCTTCATCCGCGGTCACTGCCCCAATGCGACGGATGCGTAAAAGGGTCGGATGTGAAATGGGGTCGTAACCATTTGCACATTGGCATCTGGTGTGAATGAGTGCCGGGAACGTTCTTGTGCTCATTCGGGGTGAAAGCTTTGGGCGATGCGTGCTAGAGGCGCCTCGATGCCCCGGCGTCCCGGCGCCCTGGCTCTCCGACGCCTTGCCCTTTCTGCTGCTTTATAATCAACGGAGCCGAATGCCGTTCAAGGAGGTGACGCTGTGTCGGCCGATAGTTTCGACAGCCTGCCCTATAGGCCTTCAGAGGAGCTAACCGACGAAGCTGCGCGTCGGCATTACTGGGCGTGTGCCATCGGGCTGCAGGCGGTCGACGGGCTGGAAGTGTCGCCTTACCTGCGCGAAGTCGCCGACCAGTACGTGCGGGGCGCATGCACGCTCGCTCAAACGGGCGAGCTCGTTCGCGCGTACCATGCCGAGGGCGGGTGCGCATGCGACGAAGGAGCGAGCAACTGCAAGGAGGCCGACCTCGTGAGCCAGCGCATCGCGGAAGTGCTGGCGCGCGGGACGTTTGCCCTGATGCCGAACATATTGGCAATTCTTCATCGCGAGCTGTTTCGCGATTTGCCGCGCGAGGTGTACCGTCCGGGCGAGTACAAGCTCGATGCGCTCGTCAAGCAGGAAGAGATCCTCAATGGCGATAGCGTGCTGTACGCTGACCCAATTTTGGTGGAGCAGTCGCTGCGCTACTTGTTCGACGAGGAGCGCGAAGCCGGCGACTACAGCGCGTCGATGACGGGCAGCAGCCTAGAGCGATTTGCGCGATTTATAGCTCTGCTGTGGCAGGTGCACCCCTTCCAGGAGGGCAATACGCGCACCGTCGCCGTGTTTTCGGCGCTTTACCTGCGCGAACTTGGGTTCAATGTTGGCAACGAACCCTTTGAGCTCCATGCGCGGTATTTCCGCGACGCGCTCGTGCGGGCGAACTATCGCAACGCCGCAGCTGGCATAATGCCTGACCGCACGTACGTCGAGCGGTTTTTCGATAATCTTGCAAATGGCGCGCACCACGTGCTCGATCGAGAGGATTTGCTCTGCTCGCAGCTGTTCGACCATCCCGAGTTGCTGCGCAACGTTTCGCCATCGCATGCGCTTACTGGGCGTTAAGGTAAGAAAACTTCTCTTGACCCTAACGCAACGTCATGGTTTACCGTAAGTGTCGTCGAAAGGGTATGCGCCACGATGATGCCACGGCGACGGTCGACGAAACGAGGTAATGATGAAAACGGTGCACGAAGTGAGCGCGCTTGCGGGGGTGAGCATCCGCACGCTGCGCTACTACGACAAGATCGGGCTGCTGCGGCCGGCGGAGTATTCACGGACGGGCTACCGTTTGTACAGCGACGACGACCTGGCACGCCTGCAGCAGATACTGCTGTTTCGCGAGCTGGAGTTTTCGCTCAAGGACATCAAGCGCATCGTCGATGCTACCGATTTCGACCAAACGCGCGCGTTGGAGCAGCAGATTGCGCTGCTCGAGCTCAAGCGCGAGCGCCTGGGCAAGCTCATAGGCCTCGCGCAGGACATCAAGCGAAAGAAGGTGAACACGATGAGCTTTGAAGCATTCGATACGAGCAAGATCGACGAGTACGCCGAGCAGGCGAAAGCGTCGTGGGGGAACACGCCCGAGTGGCAGGAGTACGAGAGCAAGAGCGCCGGCCGCACGGCTGAGGGCGAACGTGCGCTCGGCAACGAGCTGATGCAGCTGTTCGTGCCGTTCGGGCGCATGGCGGCCGAAGGCGCCGACCCCGCGGGTGAGCAGGCGCTGGCGCAGGCGGCCGCGATCCAGGGTTTTATCAGCGAGCATTACTACGCATGCAGCAATGAAGTGTTTGCCCAGTTGGGGCAGGCATACGGTGCGGGTGGGGATTTCACGCGCAACATCAATGCCGTCGCCGGCGAAGGCGCCGCCGAGTTTGCCTCCCGGGCGGTTGCGGCGTTTGTGAATGCGTAATGTGTATTTGGGGTCTGACCCCAAATACACATTTAAAGCGCCGTTAGCATGGAGCTAGTGATGCTTCTGCCGCTGACGTGCAAAGGGGTCGTAGCCATTTGCACGTCAGCGAGCCAAGGCGTGCAAATGGCTACGACCCTTTTGCACGTTGCCCGCTCTTTCCTAGGCAAGCAATACAGTTGCCATGTTGCAACTGTGTTTGCTGTTCAGGGAAGGAGAAGAAATGGCAAAGACTCACCAAGCAACCAATCACGAATCGCCAGCATTCCAGTCAAGCGCCCACGTGAAGGTGCACACCATCGCGCCGTCGCAGCCGCGGCGGGCGCTGCGCGTGGCGGCGTATTGCCGGGTTTCGACCGATTCGGACGAGCAAGAAACCTCCTACGAGGCGCAATGCCGCCACTACAAAGCCTTCATCAGCGAAAACCCCGCATGGGAGCTCGTGGGCATCTACGCTGACGAGGGCATCACCGGTACCTCCACGAAGCGCCGCGAGCAGTTCAAGCGCATGATCGCCGACTGCGAGGCTGGCCGCATCGACCTCGTGGTGACCAAGTCCATCAGCCGGTTCGCACGCAACACGCTGGACTGCCTGCAGTACATCCGTCACCTCAAGGCGCTCGGCATTGCGGTCGATTTCGAGAAAGAAGCCATCAACACGCTCGACGCCAAAGGCGAAGTGCTCATCTCGATCATGGCGTCGCTCGCGCAGCAGGAGTCTCAGAGCATCTCGCAGAACGTGCGCCTGGGCATCCAGTACCGCATGCGCGAAGGGAAAGGCCGCCTGAACACGGCTTTCTTCATGGGCTACGAGAAAGACTCGCTCACAGGCGCACTCGTGATCGTTCCGGAGCAGGCGGCGGTGGTGCGGCGGGGGTTTCGCGAGGATTTGGAAGGGTTCAGCCCGGCCGCCATCGGCCGGCGCCTGCAGGCCGACGGCATTCCCACGCCCAAAGGCGGCAGCGTGTGGTACCAAAGCACCGTAAGCTCGATGCTCGAGAACGAGAAATACTGCGGTGACCTGCTCTTGCAGAAGTACTACACCGTCGATTTCCTCTCGCGCAAGATCGTGCGCAACACCGGTGAGCTGCCGCAGTACTACGTGGAAGACGATCACGAGCCCATCGTGCCCAAGTCGGTGTTCGCGCTGGTCCAGAGCGAGCGCGCACGTCGCTCGTCGCGAAGGGATGTTCGCGCGCTGCCGACCGTTGGCGATGGGGCATCGCGGGCGCAGCAATGCGATCCAGTGCAAGTCGGTCTCGCCATGCAAGCGGACGCTTGGGGCCAGGGGGAGCAGGGCCGGCAGAACAACTGCGCGCCGCTGACTGGCGCCGACGTGCAAACGCAGGCGCCGCAATGCGATCTCGAATGCGGCCTCACGCAAAGCGTCGCTCCCCGAATCGACCGCGGCATGCAGCGCGCGCTGGCGGGCAGGCTCAAATGCGGCATCTGCGGACGCACGCTCAAGCGCTACACGAAGCCCGACGACTCGCTGAGCGACTGGCGCTGCCGCAGCCGCGCCTACGCCAAGAAGACCAACCATCGCGAATGCGAGGCGACGTGCAAGTGCCGCCCCGTGCCAGAAACCGAGGTCAAAAGGGCAATCGTGGAAGCATTCAACAAGCTGCCAGCCCACCGAGACGAGCTCATTCGCTTGCAGGAGGCCTTAAGAGGCGAGCCTCCCGCCGAGTTGCAAGGCGAGCCTCCTGCCGAGCCGCAAGGTGGGCCTCCTGCCGTGTCGCAAAGCGGCCTGCCAGGCAATACGAGCGGGGGTGTGCCGGCCGAGCTGCAGGACGGCCAAATGGGCAACGGATTCGCGAGCCGCCACCCTGGCAGCAGTCTGCGAAGCGACCAGCGGGTCTGCGGGCCCTGGTGCAACATGTCGAACGCGCTCGATCGCATTCGGCTCGAACTCGATGTGCGCTTTCTGCTTGAACTTGTGGACCAAATGACGCCGCAAAGCAAGCGCAGCGCCCGCGAACAGGCAAATTGCCTCCACATTCCTACCAAAAGCGACGCTCAGCTGGCCTGCTACGACCAGGAGCAGTTCTTCCAAATGACGCAACGGCCGCTGCCGGTCGGTCTGCTTGACGCAAATGGCCGCATGCAACGCTTCGATGACGAGCTCGTCATGCGCTACGTCAAAGACGTGCTCGTCACAAACGATGGCTGCGCCGTTCGCTTCAAGGCGGGCGTTACCGAATACTATGAAATGAGTATCCCGAAGGGGTAGATTGTTCGCCACCAGCACGCAAGACAGGATTAAGGCCTTGTGCCCGGCCGCGGTCAGCTGAATGCTAGGTGGCAAACCCCTGATGCCTCAAAAGTGCCTTGGTGCCGGTGGTTTCGCTCGCATTGCGGCTCAGCTGCAAGCAGCCATACGAGGAATTAAAAGGCCAGATAAGGGGCTACAATTCCTAGGAATGGAATAAAGGCTCTATACAATATGTTGCGCGTTGCGGAATTGCCGATAAGCGCAAGCTGAGCGGCAAGATTGTTCGAAATGCGTGGCTTGTAATGTGGAAAATAGGACAAAAATCAATCTGAACAGGCAAATACGTAATAATAGTCATAAAAAAGAATCAGCTCAGGTTCTTTGCCCCGCTAGGTTAAATGCCTGATTACTCGTGATTTTGCCGCGATGCAACTAGCGGCCGCTTCGCGACAATTCTGCACAATGGGCTTAGGTTGACGATTTAAGGCTTATTTTGTAACCACGAATAAAATGTCAGGATTAGTGAGGGGTAGAACAGCGTAAACGGGGTGCGAGCTGCGAAATCCTACGAGACTGTATGAGTGAGCAGAAGGACATAAACAACGTTAACGACCAGGAGTCCATCCCGGCGGGCGAAAGCATGCCCTCGGAGGATTCCGTCGATGCCGATATTCAGGCGCCCCGCGATGACGTGCCATCGGTTGAGGATGACGGTGCTGTACCGGATGAAGTGATTGACGAGGCTGAGGAAGCCGCCGACGCCGACGCGGCTGAGGAAGCCGCCGACGCTGACGAGGCTGGCGAGGCCGACGAGGTTGAGGAGCTGAACGAAGCAGCTGGTGAAAGCTCCGAGGCGATTGACGAAGCCGACGAGGCTGAGGAAGCCGCAGAGGCTGACGAGGCTGCCGAGGTCGACGTAGCCGCCGAGGCCGCAAACGCTGCAGCTTCCGCTGCGGGCGCCGCGGCAGTGGGCCGCGGAGGCCGCAAGGGACGCGGAGCACGCGCGGGTCGAAAGGGTCGTCGAGGCCGCGAGGCCAACGCGAGCGCGGATGGCAAGCCCAAGAGGGTCATCCGCCCGCCCAAGCCGTCGACTATCATCGCGGTGCTCATGCTGCTGGTGGGTCTGGGAATTATCGCCTACCCCACGGTCGCGGACTGGTGGAACAGCTATCACCAGTCGCGCGCAATCGCCACGTACGTTAACGCGGTCCAAGAGACGGACCCCGAGGTCATCCAGAAGATGCTGGATGACGCGCATGCATACAACGAGCGGCTCGCTCAGAACAGCGGCCGCTTCAACATGACGGAGGACGAGAGGAAAGAATACGAGAGCTTGCTGGACCTCACCGGCAATGGCGTGATGGGCTACGTGCAGGTAAACGCGATCAACGTTGACTACCCCATCTACCATGGCATGGACGAGTCGGTGCTGCAGATCGCCATCGGGCACCTGGAAGGCACGAGCCTTCCGGTCGGCGGCGAGACCACACACGCAGTCATTTCGGGCCACCGCGGCCTGCCGAGCGCGCGCCTGTTCACCGACCTGGACAAGCTGGTCGAAGGCGATACCTTCACCGTGACGGTGCTGGACCAGACCGTGACCTACGAAGTGGACCAGATCCGCATCGTGTTGCCCACGGATCTTTCGAACTTGGGCATCGACCAGGGTCAGGACTACTGCACGCTCATCACGTGCACGCCTTATGGTGTCAATACGCACCGCCTGTTGGTGCGTGGACATAGGATCGACAACATCGCGGGCGCCGATGTTGTGACGGCCGAGGCCGTTCAGATCCCGCGGTACATCGCCATCCCCGCGGTGGCGGTGCCCATACTCTTCATGTTCCTGGTGGGCATGTTGATATACTATCGTGTGAAGCGACCCGAGCTGAATAAGGAACGCGCCACCAACGCGCTGAAAGAGCACGTTCGTGCAGTTGACGAAGCTGCAAGTGGCGCTAACAAGAACGATTAGCAGGGGAAGACGAAGGAGGTAGAGCCCGTGCAGAGAACAAGCAAACACTTGAGTGTTTTCGCCATCGTGGCGTGCGTGGTTGCCGTGCTCGCATTCGGGGGAACTG
The DNA here is from genome assembly GCA_946631805.1 of uncultured Eggerthellaceae bacterium. The sequence goes on along the minus strand of CAMPAJ010000072.1, from coordinate 419 downwards.
CAGCATTTGCAGCGGGTAACTGGTGGAACCCGCCCGAGGGGGGCAATACCCTAACGGTAAACGCTACGGGAAACGAAGACCTAAAGAACGACATTGCTAATGGCGATGTCAACCTTGTGCTGGACGTTATTAAAGTTGCCGACGCTACAGCAGACGCAACATTCGAAACGTTTTCTTACAAGCTAGTAGGGCAGTTCGCAACGAGCGGCGAAGGAAAATCGTTGCAGGAATTGATTGACAATCCTTCGACTGAGAATTGGAAAAAGCTAGCTGACGCTTTGGAGGGGATGGCAACCTTAACAGAGAAGGGGAACGCCATTGTTCAGGAAGACGGTCTGGCAGAAATTGGCGGTCTTGAGGATGGCTTGTATCTGGTCCTTGCGCATGGAAAAGGCAAGACTGACGGTTCCGTTGCTTAC
>CAMPAJ010000071.1 GCA_946631805.1 uncultured Eggerthellaceae bacterium | reverse complement strand
GTTTATCCGAGCATGTGTGGCGCGTGGTTGGACCGCGCGTCGAGCGCATGGTCGTGCAGACCGACTGGGAAAACGAGGAGGCAATCGCCTTCTTGCAGCATCGCTTCAAGCGCATCGGCGTCGATAAGGCGCTTGACGAGGCGGGCGCCTGTGACGGAGACGAGATCCGCATTGTGGGCTACGCGTTCGATTACGAGTCGACGCGCATGGCCGAGGACCTGTTCAGCGAGCTGGAGGATTAAGCTGCCGAACGAAATGCACCTACGGCGAAGCATAAAAGCGTAGGCGCATGAGCATGTGTATTGAGGAGCTGTTATGAAGCGCTTGGTAGTGAAAATTGGTTCATCGACGCTGACGACTGCCGATGGCCGCATCGACCAGAGCTATTTGCGCAAGTTCGCAGAGCAGGTCGCACGCGTGCGTGCAGTGGGTTGGCAGGTCGTCGTCGTGTCGTCAGGCGCTATTGCCTGCGGTTTGGAGCGGCTCGGGATGAGCGGAAAGCGCCCCGATGACATGCCGACGTTGCAGGCTGCTGCATCCGTTGGCCAGGGGCTGTTCGTCACGGCTTGGGGCGAAGCCTTCGAGAGCGTGGGCCTAACGTCGTCGCTCGTATTGCTCACGCGTCGCGATACCGCAGACCGTACGGCGTACCTCCACGCGCGCGATACACTCGACCGCCTGCTGGATCTGGGCATCGTTCCCATCGTCAACGAGAACGACACGGTTTCGGTCGAGCAGATTCGCTTTGGCGATAACGACACGCTCGGGGCTTTGGTTGCATGCCTGATCAGGGCTGACCTCAACATCATCTTGTCGGATGTCGAAGGCTTGTACAGCGCCAACCCCGCCAAAGACGAGGAAGCTCATCTTATTAAGCGCGTCGAGGTTATCGACCAGAGCGTGATTTCCATCGCAGGAGGAGCCGGCTCGAAAGTCGGGTCGGGCGGTATGGTGACGAAGATCAAGGCAGCTCGCATCCTTGGCGTTGCCGGCATCCCCCTCATCATCTGCTCGGGCCGTCGGGAAGACGCCATCATCGACGCGGTGGAAGGCCGCGAGGTGGGCACGCTGTTCCCCTCCGCGCACAAACCACACGAAATCACGCCGCGCAAGCTGTGGATAGCGCTCGGGGATTCGGCGCGAGGCACCATCACGGTTGACGACGGCGCGAAGCAGGCGCTCAAGAAACGCGGCAGTTCGCTCCTCGTCGTTGGCGTTGCTGCCGTCGCAGGTGATTTCGCGGAAGGCGATATCGTCGACATCCTCGATGCGGACGGGCATCTGTTCGCGCGCGGCCGCGTGTCGGCGAGCCGCGACGAGGCGGAATTGGCGATGGGGCGTACGCGCGAGCAGCTGCTTGCAAACAGGCTTCTTGCCGAGATGGCGGACAAGCCGCTCGTTCACCGTGATGACCTGGTAGTTTTTGAATAGACGATATGTGCGAAGGAGCATTTGTGAGCCAGATAAGCGAACGGTTCCAAACCTTGGGGAGCGACGGGTCCGAAGTTCGGCTCGGCCTGATGGGGGGCACGTTCGACCCTATCCATGTGGGGCATTTGCGCGTTGCCGAGGAGGTGCGCCTCGCATTGCACCTAGATGCCGTGCTGTTCATTCCCGCCGGCAATCCCGTGTTCAAGAAGGACCAGCAGGTTACCGATGCGGCATTGCGCTTGGACATGTGCCGTCGCGCAGTGCAGGGCAACCCGTATTTCGATGTGAGCCCTCTGGAGGTCGAGCGGGAAGGCGATACGTTCACGGTCGACACGCTGCGCATCCTCCGCGAGCATTACCCGAAGAACGTACAGCTGTTCTTCATCGTCGGCTCCGATTCGGCCATCACGGTGGGGAAGTGGCGCGGGGCCGCCCAAATAGCCGAACTTGCCAGCCTTGCGGTTGCTGCGGGACGTCCTGGTTCCGCGCAGGAAGACGAGCTGCGAGCCGCCATTATGGCCGCCGCGCCCTTTGACCTGCATATCGTGCAAGTGTCTCCCCTCAAAGTGGCGTCACGCGAACTGCGCGCTGCGCTGTCGGCGGGCGAATCGTGCCGCTACCTCATTCCCGAAGACGTGCTCGCATTCATTCGCGAACACGGATTGTATCGGCCTGCCCGGAGCCGGTTCGCCTCTGCCTGTTCGGCGGAGGCCTTGGCGTCCGACGAGGCACTTGGTGCTGGGGCCGAGCTTGCGGACGATTCCGACGTGCTTTCCAAGGCGTTTTTCAAAGAGCGCAAGAAAGAGCTCGAGAAGCGCGTGAGCCCAAAGCGCTTCGAGCATTCGCTCGGTGTTTCCAAGGCGTGCATGCAGCTAGCCGAGCACTATGGCTTGGATGTCAAAAAAGCGCGCCTTGCCGGGTTGCTGCATGATTGGGACAAAGGCATGGACGACGAGCAGGCGCGTGCGCGCGTGCTCGAGCTGGGCATGCAGGACGAGGTTGACCCGTGGGTCGTCGAGCATATGCCCCGCGTGCTTCACGGCTATACGGCCGCCCGCGCCCTACGGCGCGACTTCCCGCAGATTCCCGAAGACATTTTGCAGGCGATAGACAGGCATACGACCGCCGCCGAAGACATGGCGCCGCTCGACATGGCGTTGTATATTGCCGACGCCATCGAGCCGAGCAGACACTTTGGTCGCATAGACGAGCTGCGCGCCGCGGTTGGCGTTGTAAGCTTGGAAGAGCTGTACTACCAAACATATGATTATTGGACATTTCTACTGTTCGAGCGAAAGAAGACCCTCCATCCTGATACGATGCGCATTTGGAATTCAAACGTCTTGCGCCGCGAGGCCAACAAGGCGAAACACGGTAAGCGTCCCGGTTCGCGGGAAGGCGCCCTGTAAAAATCGGTAGCCGCAAGGCAAGGCCGAAAAGCAAAGAAAGCGAGATTGTATGACCGACAAACAAGCCGTGAACGCGGCCGAGCTCACCCCCAAAGACTACGCCATCATTGCGGCCCGCGCGGCCGACGAGAAGAAGGCGACCGACATCGTCGTCCAGAACGTAGGCGACATCATCAGCGTGACCGAATATTTCGTAATCGTGACCGCCGCGAACAATCGCCAGGTAAACGCCATCATTGACGCCATCGAAGAGGCGGAGCGACTTCAGGCGCACATCAAGCCCCTGCATCGCGAGGAAACGCGTGACGGCTCGTGGGAGCTTTTGGATTACGGCAGCGTCGTCATTCACGTGTTCCAGCCCGAAACGCGCGAGTATTATCGCCTGGAAGCCCTTTGGAACGACGCGCCGGTCATGGACCTTGCCGCCGAGGCGGGCATTACCGATGCCGTGTACTCCGACCGTATCGCGTCTTTGCTCGGCAGCCGCGACGATGCGCAGCCCCAGATTGAAGACAACCGACAGGAAGACGCACCGCAGGAATAACGTTTCGCTTGCAAAGCGATTTTTGTTCACCTACAATGTAGAGCCCTGACCAGAGCACGACAATTCATAGGAAGGTTGTGCTCTTTTCATGTCGGGATTCATCACGAAGGCGGCTTGTTCTGGTCGCCGTCCTCATCAGTTTGCAGGCTATAGCGGGTATCAACGAGCTCATCTTATGGCTCGATTGCTCAAGGACCGCTCCGTTGCGCGTTTCATAGTGGCTCCAACGGGGTACGGCAAGACGAGCCTTGCCTTGGATTACGCCGAGACCATGTTCTCGTGGATACACGTATTTTGGATAAACGGCCAAAGCCCTTGCTTTATCAGGGACATTGATGAGGGCACCATTGCGTGTGACTGCAGGGAGGCCGATGGGGGCGTACGCTTGGTCGTCTTCGACGATGTGCCGGCCCTTGACGGCGAGCGGGCCGAGCGTTTCTCGGCCCAGATCGATGAGCTTCTTGGCGCCGAGTGCGAAGTCATCGTCACATGCACGCCGCAATGCGATGTGTATGGGCGCTTGCAGCGCGATCGCATGCGCATCTGCGCTCGGGAGCTGTTGGTGAGCGATGACGAAATCGATGCGGTTCGCAACGTCGACGAACGAGCCCAGCTGCCCGTTGACGAAGTCGCGGCATCTGAGCGTATCCCAATGCTCGTCTGGCGCGAAGGCGGAGATGCAGCGCAAACGTTCGTCCGCACGAGCTTAAAGGAGCAAATGCCTGCCGACATTATGCTGGGCATGGCAAGTATGTTCGTCATGCGCAGGGGCATGCTCGACGATCTAGGGGAAATAGGTTTGGCCGATGTGGAGTCGGTCAAGGAGTTGTCGGACGATTACCCGCATTTCCAATGCGATTTTGAGTCGGGGACGTTCGAAGGTCCGTCGATTTCCGCGGAAGAAGTCGCCGCCGGCTTACGTGGCGTGTTTGACGATTTGGTTGCCAGCTCAAAATTCGATACGCGTGAGCAGCTTGCTTGGACGTGGGCGAGCTTCCTCGTCGAAGGCGGCGACTTTTCTCGGGCGTGCGGCGTCGTGCGCGGTCTTTGCTCGCGGGCCAAGCGCGCTGCATGGCTGGCTTCCAATGCCAACATGCTTGTGGAGGGCGGCTGCTTCTTGGAGGGCCTCGTGCTCGTGGATTCCATCCGCACGTCCCTTAAGGGGATTCCCCTCGAAGATCGAGCCGTGTGCTTTTCTTACGAAGCCGTTTGCCGCATCGTTCTGGGGGATGCAGAAGGCGCCGTCAGGTCTGTGAGGCGCATAGCGTTTGACGAGACCACGCCGCTAGCGCCGCGTATTTGCTGCTTGCTCGTCATCGTCCGATACGGTAACGAGCTGCTGCGCACACGTGCGGGAGAGTGCCTTGAGCAGATATCCGCATCGCGGGAAGACCTTCCCATCGAATTGCTTTCGCCATGGGTGCAGCTAGCCTTGTCGCATCGCTACCAGAGCATGGGTTTGGAGGACTTGGCGCAGTGGTGGGGCCGCTTGAAGAGGGCGGGCGCGTCTCGCATGCCCCTTTTTCTTACGGCGGCCTGGCTGTATTCGGCGATAGCGGCGCGCTATGCGGAAGAAGGAAGCGAATACCCGCTGCTCAAGGCCAAGGAGTTCATCCTCGTGGAGCAATGCGTGCGCGATGCCCTGAGCGACGCGGATGGTGCCGGCTACGATTTTTACGTCGCCTCCGCAGGACTTGCCCTGGAACGGGCGCATATCGAGGGGATGCCGCTCGTGGGAGGGGCCCTTTCGGCGCGTGTGCTCTTGGCGCTACGGCAGGCCGAGATGTCGATTCTGGCGCAGAAGACGCGCTTCGAGCGCGGTAGGGGCTCCGAAGGCGATGCGGTGGGGTCGGCTGGCCAGCGGGCGACGCCACGCTCTGTGGTGGCGCCCAACGTATCGGGCGCCCGCATGCGGCGGGCTGTGCCAATCCTCAAGCTCAAGATGTTCGGAAGGTTCGAGGTGACGATAGGCGATGTCGTGATTGACGACCCGGCGTTTCGAAGGAAGCATGTGCGCCTGATGCTGTTGGCGCTCACGATGAACTCCGGGCACGATATGTCCCGGAGCGCCTTGGCGAAGATGCTGTGGCCTAATTCACCCGAGGACGTCGCCAAAAGGAATTTCTACACCGCTTGGTCAAAACTGCGCAAGGCGCTGACGCTTTCGGATGGGGACTGCCCGTATCTCGTGCGCCATCAGTACGGGTGCGGTTTGGAGAGCCGCTACGTCCATTCGGATGTCGCCCGCCTGCACGAGATATGCCGGGAGCTGCTTTTCGGACGCCCCAATTCGAAGAGCTGGACGAGCCTCTATAACGAAATCGACCGCGATTACGCAAACGATTTGCTCCCGTCCGAGGATGACGAGCCGTTCATCGTGCAGGCGCGTGCCGAATGCCGCTCGAGGTTGGTGGATGCGCTCGTATCCGCCACGCAATGCGTCATAGACGAGCGGGATTATCAACTTGCCATATGGTTCGCCCGCTCGGCGGTCGGCCATGACGAGACGCGCGAAGACGCGTACGTGGCGCTCATGCGCGCCCAAATCGCGGCTTCACAGCGCACTGCGGCCATGATGACGTACCACAAGTGCCGCCGGGTGCTTGCCGACAAGCTCGGGGTCGACCCTTCCCCCGAAACCGTAGCACTGTACGAGACGTTGCTCGACACCATGTAGGTCTCGACGAGAACCGTTCCCATATCGTATTTCTTTTGCAGCATTAGCAGTTCGAACCCTTGAACGGTGCCCATATGGTACTGTTTAAGGGTTTGAAACTATGAACAACCTAGTAAAGGACGGCAAAGTACATGGCAGGGTTTTTCTCCAAGTTGCTGCGCGCCGGCGAAGGGCGTCAGGTCAAGCAGTACCAGAAGGTTGCTGACCGCATCGGCGAAATAGAGCCGCGCATGCAGGCGCTTTCCGATGAAGAGCTCGCTCATCTGACGGTTGAGTTCCGCGAGCGAATCGAGCGTGGCGAAAAGCTGGACGACCTGTTGCCCGAAGCCTTCGCGGCAGTGCGCGAGGCAAGTGTGCGCACGTTGGGGCTCAGGCACTTTGACGTGCAGCTCATCGGCGGCATGGCGTTGCATGACGGGCACATTGCCGAGATGAAGACCGGCGAAGGCAAGACGCTCGTCTCGACGCTGGCCGGTTACCTGAATGCGCTCCCCGGCAACAACGTGCATATCGTGACGGTCAACGATTACCTGGCCAAGCGCGACAGCGAGTGGATGGGCCGCATATACCGCTTCATGGGCATGAACGTCGGCCTGATTCAAAACGGCATGCGCGGCGAAGCGAAGCGACCCGCTTACGCAGCCGACGTGACGTATGGCACGAACTCGGAATTCGGCTTCGACTACCTGCGCGACAACATGGTGTCGAGCGCCGAAGCGCGCGTGCAGCGCGGGCATCATTTCGCCGTCGTCGACGAGGTCGACTCCATTCTCATCGACGAGGCGCGCACGCCGCTCATCATTTCGGGTGCGGGCAGCGCGGCGGCCGATACCTACAATCAGTTCGCACGTGCGGTCATGGGGCTCACGCGCGATGTCGATTACCAGATGGACGAGGCAAAGCGCACGATCAATGCAACCGAGGTGGGCTTGGAGCGCATCGAGACCGCGCTCGGGATCGACGACATTTACGCCGACACGTCTGGCACGTTGGCAAATCACCTGCAGCAAGCCCTCAAGGCCCAGTACCTGTTCCATCGCGATGTTGACTATGTCGTCACGCAGGGCGAAGTCAAGATCGTCGACGAGTTCACGGGCCGTATCATGGAGGGACGCCGCTGGTCCGAGGGCCTACACCAAGCGGTCGAAGCCAAAGAGCACGTGCACGTGAAGGAAGAGAACCAGACGCTCGCAACCATCACGCTGCAGAATTACTTCCGCCTGTACGACAAGCTCTCGGGCATGACGGGTACGGCCATGACCGAGGACTCCGAGTTCAGGCAGATCTACAAGCTCGAGGTCACGGCCATTCCGCCCAACAAGCCGGTTATCCGCAACGACCGAAACGACCAGGTTTACCGCACCATCGATGCGAAATTCAATGCCGTTGCCGACGAAATCGCCGCCCGTAACGCCATTGGACAGCCATGCCTCGTCGGCACGGTCTCGATCGAAAGCTCCGAGCGCCTGAGCCGCCTGCTCGACAAGCGCGGCATCAAGCACGAGACCCTCAACGCGAAGAACCACGAACGCGAAGCCCATATCGTCGCGCAGGCCGGGCGCGTGGGCGCCGTGACCATCGCCACGAACATGGCAGGTCGTGGTACCGACATCCTGCTCGGCGGCAATCCCGACGTGCTCGCCGATGACCTTCTGCGCAACCGCGGCTTCGACCCCGATGTTGATCCGCAGCAGCTCGCGCAGGTGCGCGCGGTAGCCGAGAGTGCGCTTTCGGCAGATGAGCCGCGCGTTCGCGCCAAGGCCAAGGAAGTGCTCGAGCAGCTTGCGAACGCGTTGCCGGCTCCGTCCGCAGAGGACCGCGAGCGCGCCTTGACCGAAGCCAAGGCCGTGACGGACGCCGAGCGCGAAAAGGTGCGCGCTGCCGGCGGCCTGCTCGTCATCGGCACCGAGCGCCACGAGTCGCGCCGTATCGACAATCAGCTGCGCGGCCGTTCCGGACGTCAGGGCGACCCGGGCGAGTCGCAATTCTACCTTTCCCTCGCAGACGATTTGATGCGCC
>CAMPAJ010000070.1 GCA_946631805.1 uncultured Eggerthellaceae bacterium | reverse complement strand
CGCGTGCCGCGTGCGGGCAAGCGCATCTTCCTCGAGCGCATCACGCCGCTGTGGCAGCACATGTCGTTCTCGCAAAAGGTCACGGCGCGCAACCTGCTGCGCTACAAGCGCCGGTTCTTCATGGCCGTCATCGGCGTGGCGGGCTGCACAGCGCTGCTCATGGTCGGGTTCGGGCTGCGCGACGCCATCGGGGGCATCGTGAGCAACCAGTACCAGACGCTCGTGAACTACGATGCCGCGGTGCGCATCGAGGAAGACATGACAAAAGCCCAGCACGATAAGCTCGTGGACGAGCTCGAGCGCACCGGCGCCGACGGGTTCCTGGAATCGGCGGTGTTCAACTTCATAGCCGAGGGAGCCGACGACGACTTGCGCATCGAGGTCGTCGTGCCTTCCGATCCCGAGCAGCTTCCCGATTTCGTGACGCTGCGCGACCGCGCGACGGCCGAGCCGATCGAGCTGGAGCCCGGTAGCATCCTCCTTACCGAGAAGGCGGCCGAAACGCTCGGCGCCAAAGCTGGCGACGACGTGAGGCTGTTCGACGAGAACGACGTAGGCGACAAGACGGGCTCGGGCCGCCGCTTCAAGGTAGGCGGCATCATCGAGAACTACCTGGGGCATTTCGCCTACCTGCTCCCCGAGGACTACCGCGCCGCTTTCGGGGAGGAACCGCCCGTCAACATGGTGTACGCCAAGCTAGCGCCCGATGCGGACGCCGCCGCGTTCAGCGATGCGCTGCTTGGGCTCGACGGCGTGAACACGGTGAGCTTCGTTTCGGACAAGATCACGACGTACGAGGGCATGCTCGACGTCATGAACAAGCTCATCTACGTCATCATGGGGCTCTCGGCCGCGCTCGCGTTTGTCGTCCTGTACAACCTGACGAACATCAACATCGCGGAGCGCGTTCGCGAAATCGCGACGCTCAAAGTCCTCGGATTCACGAAAGGCGAAGTCAACACCTATATTTTCCGCGAAATCGGAATCATGTCGCTCATCGGCGCCCTCATCGGCTGCGTGCTGGGCGTCCCGTTGACGTTCTACATCGCCCAGGCCGCCGAAACCGCCAACATGATGTTCGGCCGCACCATCGAGCCCGCGAGCTTCGCGCTGTCGTTCGTGCTTACCATCGTGTTCACCGCGATCGTCGCCTTTGCTATGCGCGGCAAGCTCACCAGCGTCAACATGGTGGAATCGCTCAAGTCAGTCGAGTAGCAACGCGGTTCCTCGCTCGTCCGCCCCGTTCAGGAGGGCGATGGGGCCGTTCGCTTGGCTTCGCCTAACCTAATTGGATGACAGGAACAGTGGCTGCAGAATCGCTCACGGCCCCATCGCCCTCCTGAACGGGGCTACTGGGGCTGGACAGCAATTTGAAAGACAGGCATCAGGGCGCTATCTAAACGGCTCTACTTTAACTCAATCAGGCCGCCGAACACGACGGTGCCGTCCTCGGCCAGTCCCTTGAGCAGCACGCGCCCCTCTTCGGGCTGCGAAAGCGCATGCACGGCAAGCGGCTCGCCCGGAAGCGCCTCGTAGCGGTAGTCGATCTGCAGGGTGTCGATGGCGCCCTCGGGCCCGGGATTGAGCGCGTTGACTATGAAGTTCGCGTACTTCGCGTTGTTCACATGCCCGTTCAGGTCGATGTCGGCATAGCTGGGCACGATCGTGGCGACGGGCAGGTTCCCCTCCTCGAAATTCGGGATCTTGCGGGCCTTCTTCGCAAAGACGCGATCCTCGCTAAAATCGTCATCCCCCTGGTAGAAGTCCTTCGCAGAGGCGAACTTGCGCGTGTTCACATCCATGAGGACCCATTCCTGCGACGCCTGCGCCACCAAATCGCCGTTCTCGTCATGCATCGTGAAATCGCGGATGAACGAGAAGCGCGAAAGCGAATGGGGCCACGTGCGCACGCTCACGACCTGGAAATGCTCGGGCTCCTTGACCATCTGCAGCTTCGTGCGAACAACGACCCAGATGACGCCCGCCTCGAGCATGACATCGCGCCCGATGCCGATTTCCTCGGCATGAAGCGTCGTCATGTCCTGGAAGATGTCGAGCACGGCAGCGGGCTGCATACGACCATACCGATCAAAATCCATCCAGCGAAGTCGGTAATCCCTCGTCATTTCCAGCGCCACGTCGTTCTCCCTTCGAAAAAAGCCCTACTATGATTCGGTTGCCGCCCGAACACTCGCAGTATTATACTCGGTTGCAATCGCCTGCAAGAAAGGGGCACGATTTTGCATGCCGCTATTGGGAGCCGCGCGCTGCGCGCTTGCCCTGCTCGAGAGCTCGTACGGAGTTAGCAGACCGCCGGGGGCACTGCGCTTCTCGCCCGCCGACCGTTCGGGGCTCGCAGGCCACGGGGCCACGGCATCGACCTGAGGAGGTATTCCATGCCGCGCGAATCGATGAAATCCAAACGCGAGCGCGCGCTGGCCGTCTGTCAGCGCATGGGCGAGCACTACCCTAACGCGCAGCCGGCCCTCGATTTCGGCGGTGACCCTTTCCGCCTGACCATTGCCGTGCTGTTGTCGGCACAGACGACCGACGCCGCCGTGAACAAGGTCACGCCGGTGCTGTGGGAGCGCTACCCCACCATCCAGGACCTCGCGAACGCAGACGCGTCCGATGTGGCCGAAATCCTCCATTCGATCGGGTTTTTCCGCACCAAAGCCGCTAACTGCATCAAATGCGCCCAGATGGTCATTTCCGATTTCGGCGGCGAGGTGCCGCGGACGTACGAGGAGCTGCAAAAACTCCCCGGCGTGGGCCGCAAAACCGCGAACATAGTCATGAATGCGGGGTTCGGCATCGTGCAGGGCATCGCCGTCGACACGCACGTGTTCCGCATCGCCCACAAACTCAAGCTCTCGAACGCCAAAGACGCCAGCAAAACCGAAGCGGACCTGCTCAAGCTCATCCCGCAGGAGTTATGGGAACCCGTGAACCACCAATGGATCCTGTTCGGACGCGGCATCTGCAACGCCAAGCGCCCCAAATGCGACGAATGCTTCCTCGCCGACCTATGCCCCTCGTGCGGAAAATAGAGTGAAAAGGGGTCGAATGTGTATTTGGGGTCAGACCCAAAATACACATTCAAGTGAGCCTAAGCCCCGATATGCGCTCCCACTTGATAATATGGGGATACCCGCTTTTTGAATGTTAGCTGTGATGTGTATTTGGGGTCTGACCCCAAATACACATCTAAAGAACTCCCAGCCCTTCGAGCAGCACTTTCACGCCGATGGCCACGAGCACGATGCCGCCGGCGATCGTGGAGGGTTTTTCCCATCGGCTCCCGAACTGATGCCCCATCGCCACGCCCGCGAACGAGATGACGAACGTCGTGATGCCGATGAGCGCAACTGACGGCGCTATGGCAACGTCCAAGAACGCGAAAGTGACGCCCACGGCGAACGCGTCGATGCTCGTAGCGACGGCCAGCACGACGAGCTCTCGCAGGTCAAGCGATGCATCGATGGACTCGTCATCGTCTTCGTGAAACGCATCCCAGAGCATCTTTCCGCCGATGAACGCGAGCAGGGCGAACGCAATCCAATGCGAAACCGCCGTGACGTAATGGGCAAACTGCTCGCCCAACGCCCAACCCAGAGTGGGCATGAGCGCCTGGAAACCGCCGAAGAACAGGGCAATGACGAGCGCTTGGCGCACGTTGAGCCGGCTCATGCCCAGGCCTTTGCAAATGGACACCGCAAAGGCATCCATCGACAGCCCCACCGCAATGAGGAACAACTCTACAAATCCCACCGCTTTCGAGCCCCTCTCCGCTCTCGTTTGCCCTACTGCAAGCTATGGAGCAAAAGGCTCGGTCCCCTTTGCTGCATACATCGCATGCGTGCAATTATCGTATGCGAGCAACAAGTTGCGCCCCCTGGTTTTAGCAAGAAGATGAAAACGACAAGCTCAGTTGGGCGTCTTGAACAACTAGGGGACGAGCAGCTCGTCTTGCCTGCGGAAAAAGCCCTCGTCCACAAGCTCGTCGACGATGGACTCGAACGCATCGGCATCCACGGGCGCACGGCCCGCGTTGCGTTCGAAAGCATCCAAGGCGGCGCGGACTTCGGCCGGGCTAATGCCGTCTGACGCGGCAAGGACCTGGCGAAGGACGACGCTGCGCTTCTCGCGGTGCGATCCCTCGAACTTGCTCTGCCGGCCGTGATGGGCAGAACGCCGCGACGGGTTGGCGACTTGCTTTTTCAGCTGGGCGCCGTAATCGAGCAGGGCGTAATACCATTCGCGCGGACCCCACGAGCCCGACTCCCCCACGGCGGCCGCGCCAACAGGACACGTATCGGCCACGTATGGCGCAAGCTGCTTGTCCGAAACGCCCTCGGCATGGGGAAAGAGCTCGTGCAAGAACACGCTGCGCACGTTCGTCTCGATATACACCGAATGCTGCTGGTAGGCAAACGCGAGGATGCCCGCCGCCGTGGCCGGGCCTATGCCGGGCAGGGCGACCAGCTCGTCAAACGTGCGCGGCAGCGAGCCCGCATATTGTTCGGAGCACGTTTCGCACGCGCGCTTGAGCGCAAGGGCGCGCCGATTGTAGCCGAGCCCCTGCCACATCTCCAGCACGAGCGCCGTATCGGCAGCCGCGAGCGCATCGACCGTGGGAAACAGCTCCATCCAGCGCTGCCAGTAGTTCATCACGCGCGCGACCTGCGTTTGCTGCAACATCACTTCCGAAACGAGCACGCCGTAGGCATCGTCGATGTTGCGCCATGGAAGCTCGCGGTACAGCTCAATCCCACAGCGCTGGACCTTTTCTACAAACTCATCCCGCGAAAGCGCGGCAGCAGACCAATCGGGCGCACTTTCGCGCGCCCGATTTTGCTCTTTGGTGTTGCTTACCTTGGCCAAATACGTCCTGCCTCGTTCGCCTAGTTCCTTCGAGTCCGCCCGATTCGCGTAACTCGCCTGTAGCCCGCCGGGCCACTTGCACCCCGCTTAGTCGGCCGTGCCGTTCAGCAGGTCCTCGAGGTTGCTAAGACCGTTTTGGAAATCGCTGACGATCCTGTTCTCGAGTTCGAGGTACAGCTCGGAATCGAGCGGGTGACACGCCGCGATCTTCTCGAATATGTTGCTGCGAGAAACCGGTACGTAACTGCGTTTGACCAGGCCGATCTTATACGCGTCTTCGATGGCCTCGCGGGCGGCCATATACAGGTCGAAACGCGAAAGCCCTTCCGAATAGCGCATGAGGTCCGCTCGGCTGACCGAGCGCATCGACGGGTGCTCGTGCGCGATTTCGGTCCAGATGTCCATGCGTTCCTTGTCGTTTGGATACGCGATGTCCACGACGGTCATGGGCTCCAGGACATCGAGGAAAAACGGGTCGGGATCGCCATCGGACGTTGCCGTCGCGAGCACGATCACGTCGGGGTCTTCCACCGACGCGCGAATCATGTTGATGGCCTCGCGCGCACCGCGCGATATGTTGGCCATGATGAACCCGTTCATGCCCTCGACGTTTTCGGGCATGGACGGCATAGCCCACGTATCCAGATCGTCTATGACGAGAATGGCCGGCGCTTCGAAGCGGTTGTGGGCGTGGTTCATGCGCGGGCGGCTTTGCCCATGCGTCGTCACGCACAGCATGGGAGCGCCCTGCATGCCTTCTTCCATAGACATGCGCAGAGCGGGAAGGCCTATTTCGCCGATAGTCGCCTCGACGAAGCGCATCGCGTCCTCGAGCACCGCAGAACGGATGAGCAGCGTGTCCATCGCCGGCGCGCGATCGAGCCCGTGGTGTTCGTTGAGCATCTGCACGAAGTTGATGAAATCGCTGTCGCCCTGAAGGCCGATGCCGAAATCGCGCATGGCCGCAACGGCCCCGTCGTAGCCGACGAGGTTGCTGTAGTTCAAAACGTCTTGGCGGGCAGGAGCTTCGGCTTTGACGGCGGCCTTCTTGACGCCAGACGCCTCCACCGCACGCGGTGCGGCCTGCTGGATGGTGCCCGCGGCAACCTGTGCGCCCGCGTCGGCTTCGGTGGCCCGCGAGGCCTCCTGGCTGGCGCTGCCAGATGCCTGCACCTCGTTCGCTGCAGGAACCGCAGCTGCTTCGTCGGTGGGCTGCTGTTCGCCAGCGCCGTCGGAAGCCTTCGCGGCCTCCCCGCCTTGCGCGCCCGCGCCCTGCGCCGGGGAAGTTTGCGCCGCTTGCTGCTCGTCGGCATGTTCGCTCGCCTGCTCGCCCGCGGCAGCGCCTGCTTGCGCGCGTTCTTCGTCGCGCGTGAACACGTGGGCACCCGCGCCCTCGTTCGTGGCGCAGTGGTAGCTCTTGCCCACCGAGTAGTCCCGGTACCAATCGTACGGGTTGAAGTCGTCAACCGGCGCCGGCGACATGTTCACGTGGTTCGGCTTGGACGGCTTAGGCTCGGCCACGCCCGCCGGATCGGCGAAATCGTCGCCCGCGGCCGACGCGCTTGCATCGGGCGCCTCGAGCGTCGGCGTTTCGGTATCCGAAGCTAAATCGATCCCGAGGGCATCGCGTATAACCTCCGCCGCCGCAGCAGCGGCTTCTTGCGAAGGCGCATCGCCTGCCGCGGTTTCGGCATCTTCGCGCTGGGCGGACTCTTGCGCCACATTGGCCATGCCCACGAGCGTCGTGCCCGGAATGGAAATGCTCTCAACCTTGACGACCGAGCCATCCGCGATGAAATCCTGGGAGATCATCTCGGCCATGCCCTCGAGCTCCTCGCGCGAGAAGCCGTACTGCTCCAAGCGGTCGAGCGCCATCGTCTGCAATTGCTGCGCACAGGCCGAAATCTCCTCGCCCGTGAGGTATGGCTCGAGCTTCTCGAACACGTACTCCGCAAGCGAGCGCTCCTTCAAATCGCAGGCCAGATGCCACGCTTCGCGCAAACCCGCAAGCGCCATGCCGTCGGGAATGTTCGGGTCGATAACGGCCTTCTCGTAAGCAGCCAAATACAAATGCATGCCCAAAACCAGGTCGCCCGCCTCGCATGCGTCGGCGGCGCGCTGGAGGTAGCTTTCGTAGGACTCGCTGCAATCGTTGCGGTTGGGCGCCTCGCCGGCTCCATAGGTATCAGCCATGTCCCAACCTCCTTTTCTCGTGCGTTCGTAGTTTGCCTAACATTATCGCACGGAAAACAAGGCCTACATTGCGCCTGTATAAAATCCGTTTCATTTGCCTAAACCCTCGGGGCGGCGGGATAGGCTCTAGCTTGCGTACACTTTCTCGAACTGCGTGAACCCCTGCTCCTCGAGCGTCTGGATCTGGCGCTTCATGTTCTTGCGCATGGGAAGGACAGCCACGTTGCGGCCCTCGCCGCGCAGGGCCTGCGCGTGCTTGAGAGCTTCGCGCCGCTGCTCGGGCTGGGCTTTCGCGTCGATGAGGAACGCGACGGAGCCCTCGCCCGCCTCGTCGTCGAGCGACGTGACGCCAGCGTCGCGCAGCACCGCGATGATGCGCTCAAAACCGATGGAAAAGCCGCATGCGCACACGTCCTCGCCCGAGAACTTGCCGATCATCTGGTCATAGCGTCCACCGCCGGCAATCGAGATGCCAAAGTTGTCGACGGTCACCTCGAAGATGGGGCCGGTGTAGTAGCCCATGCCGCGCACGAGCGTCGGGTCAAACTCGATGCGCACGCCCTCTCCCGTGAGCGCCGTTGCGCTCGCGATGATCTCGTCGAGGTTCGCAGCCGTTTCGGCCAGGCCTTCGGCGTCCACGGCCTCGCAGAACGGCAGGCACGACGTCACGTCCTTTTCGCCGCGGAACAGCTCCAGGTACGCCTCGACGCATTCGGGCGCGCCCCCGTTCGCAAGCAGCTCGTCGCGCACGCCGTCGAAGCCGATCTTGTCGAGCTTGTCCAGGGTCACGAGCACGCCGCCCAGGTCTTCCTCGGCAAAGCCGGCCTTGAGGGCGGCCGCCTGCAGGATGCGGCGGTCGTTGACGTGCACGGTGAAGGCATCGACACCCGCCTTGCCCAGCACGTGTGCGAGCGCCGTGGACGTGGCGGTGATGAGCTCGATTTCGGCAAGGTTCGTAGCGTCGCCCAGCACGTCGATATCGCACTGCACGAACTGGCGGAAACGCCCCTTTGCCG
>CAMPAJ010000069.1 GCA_946631805.1 uncultured Eggerthellaceae bacterium | reverse complement strand
CGCCAAACTCTTCCTCGATCATCTTGACGAGCTCGGAAGCCTCGAGCAGGGTCATCTCTTTCAGGGCCTCAATAATCTCTTCTTTGGTGACAGCCATTGTGCATGTCCTTTCGTGTTTGGCGCGGGTGCTGCGACGCTCTTGCCTGCCAGAACCCGCACGTGTTCAATTAATTGTCAGGCGACCCTTAGGCCGCAATTGCTGCGGTTACGCAGCCTTTTGGTCGGCAACCTGCTGGATTGCACGAGCCAGACCGCTGGGCACGCCGTTGATGCATACGGCAAGACCGCGGGCAACGCCGGAGATAGCACCTGCAATCTGAGCCAGGAGAACCTCCTTGGAAGGCAGGGACGCGATAGCGGCGACCTCCTCGGCAGTGACGAACGTGTTGTCCATCATGCCGCCTTTGACTTCCAGCTTCTTGTTTTCCTTAGCGAATTCGGTCACAGCCTTCGCAGCAGCTGCAACGTCACCGCTGCAGAACACGAACGCAGACGGACCCTCGAGAATCGAGTCCATGTTGACCAGGTCAAGCTCAGCCAGGGCCTTCTTCATGACGGTGTTCTTGTACACCTTCATGATGGCGCCAGCCTCGCGGATGGAACGACGCAGCTGTTCCACTTCCTTGACGGTAAGGCCGCAGGCGTCGACGACCCATACGGCGTTCACGCCGTCCAAGTCGGCTTTGATGTTCTCCATCATTTCAAGATTACGAGCATTGGGCATATTGTGCACCTCCTTTCCCCTTCAAATCGCGTTCCGCACCCTAGGCGGGATCGCGTTCGAAAGAGAACGACCCCTGCCGTCCAAAGACAGCAGGGGTCGTAGCGCACGTAATCGCAACAACCCCCTCGGCGGGCCGCCGATTCCGCAGAATCGCGTTTGAGCCTTTCGGCACCAGCTGTCTTCGGTAGCGGAACTAGTTACAGTTCACGCTGCATTTAAGCAGCCCGAATATGATAGCGCTATATCGGCTCCACCACGAAATCCCCACGCTTCCCGTCCCATCATCGTTGGGGACATACACCTCATATGAAGAGTCTGTCCCCAATGATGCTAAGCCAAGCGAAAGGCCCACCACCCCGTGCCTCGGGGGCGGCGGGGAAAAGGGGCCGTCGAGATCAGCCCGACGGCCCCGCGCGCATTACGCAACCGAGTTACGCAGCTGCATCAGCCGTTTCGGCAGCATCAACCGCTTCGGCGGCGTCGGCTTCGCCTCCTTCGTCAGCGGTCGCCTGCACGCCTTCGATCCCGGCGCCCGACCCCTTGGTAATCTCGCTCACCGTATTCGTAGGCTGGTTCTCGATGTACGTGAAGCCAATTTGGTCGCCTTCCTGATACGAAACGATGCCGATGAGCCCTGGCAGCACGAAGTCGTAAATACCGTCATCGCCTTCAAGCGTAACGTAGAAGTGCGTATTGCCGTCGATAACAGCCTGGGCAATCGTGCGGATCTTGCCCGCCGCCTCGCCATACGTTGCGGAATCCGCCACGTCTTTAGCCGTGAGCGCGCCATTGGTGGCCAATAGCGCCTGATAGGACTTCTGGCATTCCGCGACAGTATCGCCAACCGCAACGTTCTGGTAACGCTGGATGTCGATCATCGCGAACTTCTTGACCAGACCCGCACCGTCCTTGAGCGCCATGAAGTACGTCGGCTGGTTTGCGACGTTGATGAGCAGCGGGAAGGTGGACACGTAGCGCAAGTTCTGCACCTGGCCCTCGGCGGAGTCCATTGCAGACGCCTCCGTCGCGCCTGCCACGGCATAGTAGTGCGACTCCGCCGTGCGCTGGTTGACGAGCACGAAGCCGACGATGGAACTATCGGCCGTCGCCGACGTGACGCCCGTGTAGACCCACACGTCATCGTCCTTGGCAATGTAGTTGTAGCCAAGCAGGCCGTCGCTGCCCGGCGTGGTCTGCACGACTCCGGACTGGCCGAGCCACGAGTTGAACCAACCGTTCTTGTAACGCCCCGACCAATTGTACTGGCGCAAGAGGAGCTCGGCCGGATACACGCGGTCGACCCATTGCGGCACATCGGATACATCGACTTCGGTGCACTCGCCGCTGCAGGCATCGCACATGATGACCCGGCTGATGGTCTCGCCGCCGAACAGGCCTATCGTATACATGCGCACCGGGCAGATCCACCACGGATGGCCGTCCTCGTCAATCTCGAAGGACTTTTCATCAAAGATGTAGAACGGGTACTTGAGCTGCACGTAACGGTCGATGTTGCGCGCCAACGGCTCCGAAGCGGTGTACTTCATGCCGTTTCCTTCGCCCAAGCGCACGATGTCGGCATCCTGGGTGGTCATATCCACGAGCGAATAGGCCGGGATGCCCTCGCCGCGATTCGTGAACCACTTGAACAAGTCGGCGTAACCGAGCGGGCTCACGCGCACCGGCTTGCCTTTGTAGTTGATCTGGCTGTACAGGTTGTCGATTTCAAACTGGCTCACGTAATCGGGGATCGAACCCATCTCGCGATTGCCGAGCAAGATAGCCGAATCGCGGTCGATAACGGGAATCTGGGAATAGTTGACTTCCTGGATATCCTCCGCGAAGTTGAGCGTGTCGGTCTGCAGGACGCTTGCGTATTTCTTGGCGTTGCCCGGGAACAAGTCCAGGGAGCACACCCAGCCAACAAGCGCCAGGGCAAGCACCGCTACCGGAATGAACGAAAGGATGCGGAACAGCTTTGCCTTGCTCGGGCTCGGCTCTATCTTTCCGCCGCCCTTCTTGTAGCGCCTCGACCGCGCGCTTAAGTACAAGAAGCATGGCGCCAAGATGAAAATCGTGACGAACGCCCAAGTATCCATGCTATTAATGCTGATGGGTGGATGGAACCACCAATAAGCAGCCAACAGAATGATGATGGCGACGATGATGGCGACGATAAGCGTTCGCTTGCTCCATTCCGCCATGCGATCCCCCAACGAGGTGGCGAACTCCACATGGGGCGGCTCTGCGCCCGAGCCATCGTCCGAGGCGCCACCGCGTCCGCGACCGCCGAAAAACGGGATGTCCCCGAACGGCATGTTGCCGCGGCTCCGGCTAGAACCCCTGCGGCCGCCGCCTTCGCCTCCGCTCGCGGCCGAAGGCTCCTCGTGAGCTTGCCCGCCATCGGACGAGCCCCCTATGCTATCCACGTTCATGCCCGATTGCCGCAGCGCGTCGAGCAACGAGTCCAATCCAGATTGTGCCATGTTCTCCTCCAGCCCTGCCCGGTCCTACAGCCTGCTGGCAACTGCCTCGATAAATTGTTCGGTCGTAAGCGTCTTCGGGTCGTCGAGCGTCGTGATGCGCGCAAGGTCGCCCGTCATCTCGCCCGCCTCGATCGTCGAAAGCGTCGCACGCTCAAGGCGATCTGCGAAATCTACGAGATCGGGCAAATCGTCAAGCTCACCGCGCTTGCGCAGCGCTCCGCTCCAGGCGAAAATCGTCGCCACGGAATTCGTCGACGTGGGCTTACCCTCCAGATGCTTGTAGTAATGACGCTGCACGGTGCCATGCGCCGCCTCGTACTCGTATACGCCCGCAGGAGACACCAGTACGCTCGTCATCATGGCGAGGCTGCCGAACGCGCTGCTGATCATGTCGCTCATCACGTCGCCGTCGTAGTTCTTGCAAGCCCAAATGAACCCGCCCTTCGCCTTCATGACGCGCGCCACCGCGTCGTCGATGAGCGTGTAGAAGTACTCGATGTTGGCCTCTTGGAAACGCTGTGCGTACTCCGCTTCGAAAATCTCGGCGAAAATATCCTTGAAGCGATGGTCGTACGTCTTCGATATGGTGTCCTTGGACGAGAACCACAGATCCTGTTTCGTGCCGAGCGCGAACTCAAAGCAACTCCGAGCGAAACTCTGGATGCTGGCATCGAGGTTATGCACGGCCTGGGCAACGCCGGGGCCGGCATATTCATGCACGAGCTCTCGGATCTCGGTCCCGTCATCGCCCGTATAGACCAGCTCGACCTTGCCGCTGCCCGGAACGCGAATCTCGACATTCTTGTACACATCGCCGTATGCGTGGCGCGCGATGGTTATTGGCTGCTCCCAATTGCGCACGACCGGCTGTATGCCTTTTACGACAATGGGCGTCCTAAAGCACGTTCCGTCAAGGAGCGCGCGAATGGTGCCGTTGGGGCTTTTCCACATCTGCTTGAGGCCGTATTCCTCGACGCGGGCGGCGTTGGGCGTAATGGTCGCGCACTTGACGCCCACACCCAGGCGCCTCGTGGCCTCGGCCGCCTGGACGGTAACCGCATCGTCGGTCGCATCGCGCTCGGCAAGGCCCAAGTCATAGTATTCCGTCTTCAGGTCGATAAACGGCTCGAGCAAATCTTGCTTGATAAGCTTCCAGATGATGCGTGTCATCTCGTCGCCGTCCATCTCGACAAGAGGGGTTTTCATCACGATTTTCGACATAGCATTCTCCATTCGGACAAGCGGGGCGCGTTAGCGACGCGCTTGGATGAGCGAGCGTAACACGTACTGCAAGATACCGCCATGCGCGTAGTACTCGCCTTCGGTGGGCGTATCGACGCGCACAGTGGCCTTGAACTCTATGACTGTACCATCGGATTGCCGGGCGCGCACGTCAACCTCCGAGGGCGTGGGCAAACCGTCAGAAAAATCGATGGCGCCGATGGTGATGAGCTCATCGCCCTTCAGGCCGAGCGATTGAGCCGACTCCCCCTCGAGGAACTGAAGCGGCAATATGCCCATGCCGATGAGGTTTGACCGATGGATGCGCTCGAAGCTCTGCGCGATGACGGCGCGAACGCCCAGCAAAGCCGGGCCCTTTGCCGCCCAATCTCGGGACGAGCCCGAACCGTACATCATGCCGGCAACGACGACAACGGGCGTGTTTGCCGCCTCGTAATCGCTGGCCGCATCGAAGAGCGGGGTTATTTCGCCTGTCACGAAATCGCGCGTCCAGCCTCCCTTACGCCCTTCTGCCAGGACGTTCGCAAGCTTGACGTTGGCAAATGTGCCACGCATCATGACTTCGTGGTTGCCGCGCCGCGAGCCGTACGTGTTGAATTCGTCGGGCGTGACGCCGCGGTCCATCAAATAGCGGCCTGCGGGCGTGTCTTGCGCAAACGCTCCGGCCGGGGAAATATGGTCTGTGGTGATGAAATCGCCAAGGAGCGCCAAGACGCGCGCATCGACGATGCTCCCCCGCTGCTCCGGCTGCAGCCCCATGCCGTCAAAATACGGGGCCCGACGTACGTACGTCGACGCCTCGTCCCATGCGAAGACGTCGCTCTTCTCGGCGGCGAGAGATTGCCACGCATCGTCGCCCTCGTACATCCCCTGGGCACCGCATGCGTACAAATCGGCATTCACATGCTCGGCCACAAGGGCGTCTATTTCCTCGTCAGACGGCCAGATGTCGCGCAAGAGAACCGCTTTGCCCGTCGCGTCATAGCCCAGCGGGTCGTCATTCATGTCGAAGTCGACGCTTCCGGCAATTGCGTAAGCGATGACCGCCGCGGGCGCCATAAGGTAGTTTTGCGAAACATCAGGCGATATGCGGCCCTCGAAGTTGCGGTTGCCCGAAAGCACGCTCGCAAGCTCGATCTTGTCGCACACGTCATGCATCTGCGGCAGAATGGGGCCCGAATTGCCAATGCAGCTCATGCATCCGAACCCACAGGTGCTAAATCCCAAATCGGCAAGCGAATCCTTAAGCCCCGCCCTCTCCATGAGCAACTCGACCGCATGGCTGCCTGGAGCGAACACGGTCTTCACCCACGGCTTGACCGTAAGCCCCGCCTCTACCGCATGCTTCGCAAGCAAGCCGCACGCAAGCATCATGCGCGGATCGGTTGCCGTCGTGCAACTCGTCACCGCTGCGATGGAAATCGCGCCATGGCCCAGCGAAACAAGCTCGTCGTTGCACGGGACGTCAACCGTGCTCGACAAATCCAGGCCGCGGTCCTTGCAGATTTGGAGGAAGCGCTCGCGGGCTTCCGCAACGCCAAAACGGTCATGGGGGCGCGACGGCCCCGACATGGACGGCACGACGCTGCCCAAGTCCAGCTCGATGACGCTCGCATACGATCGGGGCGCGGCTTCCACATCGTGCCATAAGCCCTGCGCCTTCGCATAAGCCTCGACGAGCGCGACTTGCTCGGGAGAACGGCCCGACATCGCCAGAAAACCAAGCGTCTGCTCATCGACGGGGAACAACGTGCACGTCGCGCCATATTCGGGCGTCATGTTGGAAATGCAGGCGCGCTGCGTGGCAGTAAGGCTTGCAACACCTGGACCGAAGCACTCGACGAAACAGCCCACCACGCCCTTCTGGCGCAGCATCTGGGCAAACGTCAATGCGACGTCCATGGCCGAAACGCCTGGCGCAAGTGCGCCCGTAAGCTTGACGCCTACGACGGGCGGGACGAGCGTCGTGATAGGTTGGCCCAAAGCCGCGGCTTCGGCCTCGATGCCACCCACGCCCCAACCGAGCACGCCGATCCCGTTCGCGGTCGGCGTATGGGAATCCGTACCGACGACCGTGTCGAAATAAGCGATGGGATCCGAATCGTCTGCGACGGCGCTTTCACCTTCCTTGACCTGCACGACCGAGCTGAACACCTCGATGTTCAGCTGATGGCAGATCCCCGACCCGGGCGGAACTATGCGCACGTTTTCGAACGAATCTTGCGACCACTTCAAAAAGCTGTAGCGCTCTCGATTGCGTTCGAACTCAAGGGTCATGTTCGCCTTGAGCGCCGTCTCGCATCCGAACTGGTCGGCTATAACCGAATGGTCTATGACCAAATCGCATGGGATTTGCGGGTTGATCATCGACGGGTCGCCGCCGAGCTCGGCGCATGCTTCGCGCATCACCGCGAAATCGACGAATACGGGAACTCCCGTAAAGTCTTGGAACAACACGCGGGCCGGGGCAAATTCGACTTCTTCACCCGCCTGGCCGGCAAGCCCCGCATCTAGGATTCTTCGTGCATACAAATGTGCCTCTTCCTCGCTGCGAGCGCAACGAAGTACGTTTTCCAGCAGCACCGTGAGCGAATACGGCAGTTTGTTAGCCCCCTCGAGCTCGGAGACCTTGTAGTATGAATAAGACGATTCGCCAACGTGCAACGTGCTCGTAAGAGCTTGGTTTTTGGGTTGCATGCGCACCTCTCTAGCTCGTGGTTGTAACTGGGCGAATTCTTTCGCATGGCCCGGTTTGCCTCTGCGCCACGGTGGCGCCGTCAATCTTGCCATCTGATATTTCGCACCTTGATTGCCCTACGTCCATTATAAAGAAAGGGTGGAGCGCTCGTACCGCTCCACCCTTTTTACAGGTCATAATTGCATGCGTATGACGCGTGCGGCAAAATACTCTAGGCGCGCCCCATACGCGCCTATTCCGCACGTTATTGCTTCAGGTTATCGACAATCGTGCGGGCGCGCTTTCCAAGAGTGCCTTTGCTGTTTTGCGCATCAAAACTCATACGGTCCAGAAACGCCTTCTTCACATCGTCGGAAAGCTTCCCGTTCGAGAGGTCGATAAGCGCAATGAGCATATCGTTGAATTCCAGATCGCCGTGGTAGCACTGGATTGCCTCGTCGATGAGCGGCCACACTTTATCGGAGCGGTTTGCGGTAGTGCCGCCGAGCTTGCACAGATAGCGCATCGCGCCAAGACGAACGGGCCCGCTCTCCTCATCGAACAGCGAAGCTTCGGCTTCGGGAACCGCCTTCGCGCACGCCTTCGAATCGTAATCGATGAGTATCGTGAGCGCTTCGAGCAGCTCCCAGCGCGTCTGCGCTTCCGGACGGTTCAACGCGTCTATGAACGCATCGATATGCTCGACGAGTGTTTCTGGATTTTGCTTAGCTATAGCGCATATCGCCGACGCGGCATGTTGCCTTTCGCGGCGTGATCCGGATTCGAGCATGGCAACGAGCTCGCGCATGTTCGCTTCGCTCTCTTGCGCCCAGACGACCAGCGCTTGCCCTGACGCTACCTTATCACCCACAAGAACTCTCCTCGTCATATTAGCTGGTAATTTACTAATAACTCTACTTAGAAATTCGGTGGTTTTCAACGCTCATCAGGCATAATTCACGCATAAAATAAAAAAGCCCCCTCGGGGGGCCGGCGCGCGCAGAAAAAGCGCCCTCCGCGAGTGC
>CAMPAJ010000068.1 GCA_946631805.1 uncultured Eggerthellaceae bacterium | reverse complement strand
CCGCTGGCGCCAAGTCGCTCGACAAGGTCTGCTACGACCGTTGGACCAAGCAGCTTGAGGAGTACGTTGCTCCCGACATGGACGAGGCCGTCGAAGCCGAGCTCAACGCTTACATCGAGAAGCGCTGCAACGAGCTTATCGGTTCGAGCCCCGCGCTGTACACGCGCTAATCGCGCATTTGCAATCGAGAGCGGCCCCTTGTGGGCCGCTCTTTATTCGGAACGAGCTATTCATCAAGGATTATTTACCGACCGAGGTTTTTTAAGCGATTCAGGAGTAAGTCGCATGAACAAAAACGAGTTCAAAAACCCCGTTTTCATCGTTTCGCTTGTGTTGTGTGTGGCTATCGCCGTGTGGGCGATAGCCCAAAACCAGAGTTTCACCGAGGTTTCCAACGCCGTATTCGGGTTCTTGACCGTTGATTTCGGCTGGTTGTATCTCGTGGTCATGCTTTCGTTCGTTGTGTTCGTCCTTTGCATCGCAGTTTCCAAATGGGGCGCTATCCGACTCGGGCCCGATGACTCCAAGCCCGAGTACACCACTGTTTCGTGGTTTGCCATGCTATTCGGCTGCGGAATGGGCGTTGGTCTCGTGTTTTGGGGCGTTGCCGAACCTATATCGCATTATGTGGGCCCTATGGCGGGAATCGAGCCCAATTCGGCAGAGGCGGCTGGGTTTGCGATGGCGGCCTCGTTCATGCACTGGGGAATACACCCCTGGGCCAATTACGCCATCATCGGATTAGCTTTGGGCTATTTCATGTATCGCAAGGGAAAATCAGCGCTCATAAGCTCGTCGCTCACGCCGATTTTGGGTGAGAAGGGGGCTCGTGGGCCTCTGGGAAAGCTTGTGGACGTGTTGGCATTGTTCGCCACCATGGCCGGCGTCGTCACCTCGCTCGGGTTGGGGGTCCTGCAAATCAATGCTGGACTTAACTACCTGTTCGGCGTACCTGTTGACCTTACCGTGCAAATTGCGATCATTCTCGTCATAGCGGTAATCTTCATCGGTTCGGCCGTGCTCGGTATCGATCGCGGAATCAAGGTTATTTCCGATGCAAACCTCTACATTGCCATCGGTGTTCTTGTCGTCTGCTTCATCGTGGGTCCCAAGATCGACGCGCTCAACAACCTTGCCGGCGGATTGGGCGAGTACGTGGGCTCGTTTTTCCAAAGCAGCCTGGGTATCTCGGCATATGGTGACAACTCGTGGGTGCTCGGCTGGCGCGTATTCTATTGGGCCTGGTGGATTGCATGGGCGCCGTTCGTCGGCGTGTTCATCGCGCGTATTTCGAAAGGCCGTACCGTGCGCGAGTTCATTCTGGGCGTCGTATTCGTACCCGCCGTAGCATCTATCATGTGGTTTTCGGTGTTCGGGTCGATGGGGCTTTCGCTTGCTCAAGGTGGGGCGCTCGGCCCCGAAGCCGTTGCGTCCGTGGCCGCCTCTCCCGAAACGGGCTTGTTCATGGTGCTCAACCAGTATCCGCTTGGCGCTATCATCTCGGTCATCATGCTCGTTTTGGTGTGCACGTTCTTCATCACGTCTGCGAACTCGGGGACGTTCGTGTTGGGCATGCTTTCGAGCGAAGGCAACATGAATCCTTCGAACTTCAAAAAGGTGCTGTGGGGCATCGTGCTTACAGTCATGGCAATCGGACTGCTCATAGCAGGTGGCTTAAAGCCGCTGCAGACCATCTCGATAGCTGCTGCATTCCCTTTCATTTTCGTCATGATTGCCGCTATGGTATCGATCGTCAAAGGGCTTGCAAGCGATGGCGAAGGGGAAGTGCCCGAGGAGCAGCTGGCGGAATAACGCAGTGCGTGCCAGTACGCCCGTTCTGGGGGCTGGCACGCATTCCCGATGTGCTGGGCTGGTAGTGCAGCACACGCAAGGTGCGAGCTTGCGAGTGCAATTGCGATACCGTGCAATAATCAACATTCTGCCTGGTATGCGAAATCGATTCTGGCGCCAAATGCATCTAATAGATGCGCGCTACGACGATATTTGCGCATAATCGCGGCTTTATAAGTCAATAATACCTCGTTAAACTGCATATTATGCGATGCAGCGATTAGATGCATCGTTCAAGTGCCACATGCGACTTCTATGCAAGAACGCAAAGAAAGCCGCTGCTTATGCTTTGGATTATCGAGGAAAGGTGCACTCATGCTCACCCCGCGCGAGAATTACTTGGCTTATCAGAAGCACGAGCCCGTCGAGTGGATCCCCACGTTCGCCATCGATTTCACCATATTGGGAAGCCAGCGCGAATGGTGGGAAAACGGCCCGCTAACAGGTGGATACGACAGCTTTGGAAACAATTGGATCCCGACGGATTCGGCTGCAGGGCAGCCTGCGCTGGATCCCAACGTCATTCCGCTGGATGATGTGTGCGACTGGGAAGACAAGGTCAAGTTCCCCGACCTTGACGCCATCGACTGGGCTGCGTTTGCCGAGCAGGAGCTTGCGCTGGCGGACCGCGAGAACAAGGTTATCGAATACCATACGTGGAACTCGGTATTCCTGCGTTTGGGCCATCTGCTTGGGTTCGAGGAAGCTCTGTGCGCGTTTTACGACGAACCCGAGGCTACGAAGGCGCTGTGCATGGCAATCGCCGACTACAAGGTGGCGTTGCTCGAGCGCGTGGCCAAGTGGATTCGCCCCGATGCCTATGTGCACTACGACGATGTAGCCACCGAGAAATCGCTGTTCATGTCGCCCGAGATTTACCGTGAGTTCATAAAGCCAGCTCACAAGCGCATGAACGATGCAGCCATCGGTCTGGGCATCACGCCCGAGATTCACGTGTGCGGCTGCTGCGAGGAAATCATTCCCGACATCATCGAAGAGGGCTCGGTCGTGTGGCAGTCAGCCCAACCCAGCAACGACATCAACCGCATCATCGAACAATACGGCGACAAGCTCTCGGTGCTCGGCGGCTACGATACGCAGGGCCGCCCCGGTCATGACGATGCTACCGATGAGGAAATCGCCACCGAGGTGCATCGCTGCCTCGACGAATATGGCAAGTACGGCCATTCCTATGGGTTCATGGGCTTCCGATTGGGTAACATGCGCGACCCGCGCATCCTCGGCGGGGCCTTCCAATACGCCAAGGAGCTTGCTGCCGCACGTCTCGGGCAATAAGGTCTTCGTCCGCACATAAAAAGAGCCGCCGCCACCTGCTTTGGCCCTTCCGATACTGAGTCGCAGATACGTTCTGCGGCTCATTTGCTTTGCTGCGCAAGGTGCGTTGCCGAGGGAAGGAAATGGGTCGGAGAGCATATCCCCGGCTCTTTTCTACGCGTGCTGCAAAATGATGCGTCCGATATGTTGCATTTTGTTGAATTGAATCGAGCAGTTTGCATGGCATGCGCTTTTGGGAGAGAATTATCTGCATGCATCGCGCGCGATGCGGTGCGTTTGGGTTTTGGCTCCCCGCTGGTACTTTTAATTATGGTAGGTAGGTTTCATGAATATACGTGCGGCAATGGTTGAATATGCGCTCGCTCAAAGTGGCGTCGAAGTTAATCTCGTTGGCGATCCCGATAGCAAGGTTGAGCGCGTAAGCGTTTACAGCCCAGGTTCGTACGAGCCAGGCGTGCTGTATGTGGCAGATTCTTCAGTTGAACTTGCCATACAGTCCGAGGAAAAACCAAAGGGAGGCAAAGGCAAGGCTAAGGGCAGCAAGAACAAAAGCAAGAAGGCGGGCAAAAGCAAGGGCAAGGTTATTGACTCAGATGCTGGATTCGCTGTTGTGCAATGGAAGCAGGTCGCCTCGCCGATAGAGCTTGTCGAGGCCGCTTACCAGGCCTTGCGTCGTCTTGATGCATGGGATGCCGCCTTGAAGGACGCGCTCATCAGGGGTACGACGCTCGATGAGTTCATGGGTTTGAGCCGCGACATGCTGTCGTGTCCCCTGGCCTATTTCGATCGCAACCTCATAGTCCTGGCCGCCTCCAACGATTATTGGAGCGAAACCGACCCGATGAACAACGCTGCCGACGACGCGCACGTCGAGGGTCAGATGCCCATCGATCGAGCCGTCGATTTGGTGGAAGACGACGATTACCTGAACGCCGCAAAAATCGAAGGTGGTTTTTACTACGAGGATACGCGCAACCGCATGTACTATGGCGTGAACACGTTCGACGGTGGGGAATACCTTGCTCGGCTCGTGCTGGCGCTGCCCGAAGGAAAGAAGCACCTGCATCGGGGCGAAGAGCAGCTCGTTGACGTGTTCCATGCGGGGCTCGAGAACCTTCACGCCCGCTATGCGGGCCATGCAGGCGTGGCAACGTCGCAAAACGATTCGCTGCATGTGCTCGTGCGCCAGTCTCTGCTCGAAGACGCTCCGCTGGTACTTGACGAAGCCGATTCCATATTGGCGTCGTACGGCTGGAGCCGCGATGACGAGTATCTTGTGGCTAAAGTGGTCTTCTTCGAAGGGGTGCATTGGGATACCGTGTCGTTGTACTTGTGCGGCTTGTTTGAGCGCGCGATGTCTGCGAGCTGCGCATTTCCCGCCGACCAGCAAATCGTGTGGTTTGCCAATCTCTCGAAATCGGCTGCTTCGGGCGAGACGGCCAAAGACGTGGAGCAGCGGTTTGTGAATGCGCTCATCGAGATGCTGCGCAACTACGCATGCAAGGCGGGTATTAGCGACGTGTTCGCGCAGTTTGGCGCGATGCGCGGGTATTACCTGGAGGCGGAGCAGGCGCTTGCGCTCGGCCAAGTACGCGATCCGCATTACTGGTATTACCGTTTTAGCGATTACGCGCTCGACTACCTCTTGGCGCGCTGCTCTGATGGGATTTCTCCTGACCAGATATGCCATCCGGCGCTTGCCAGGCTCATCGCGCACGATCGCGACAATGCAACCGAGTATGCGCGCACGCTCGTGTGCTTCCTTCGCAATAGCCAAAACACGACGCACGCCGCAAACGAGCTGTTCATCCATCGCACGTCGTTTATGCGCCGCATGTCTCAGATCGAAAGCCTCGTAGACATCGACCTCGGCGATGCCGACCAGGTGCTGTATCTGCTGCTTTCGGCGAAGCTGTTGGGGATGTAAAAATCGTCAGCGTGCAGCAATGGCAAATAGGACAGTCCTAGTCGGCTCGTGATTGGGATGGACGAACAAGAAGTTGGCGCGGGCGGCCCATGTGGGCTTGCGATCCTTATAGGCTCATGAGCTCATGCGCCTTTTCGGCGGCATCCTCGGCGTTGTACGTGAAGGCATCGGCGCCAATTTCGTCGGCAAATTCCGGCGTGGCGGCGCTTCCGCCTATCATGACGAATACCTGCTCGCGCAGCCTGGCTTTTTGCAGCGCTTTTACCACGGCACGTGCATTGTCCAGGAAGTCCGTGTGGTTGACCGAGATGAGCACCAAGTTGCAGTTGGCGTTGTTGCGCACGTGCTCGACGAAACGCTCGGGTGTCACCTGGGTGCCCAGGTCGGCAACTTCGATGTCGCGGCTTTCCAGCATGATGCGCACGAGGTTCTTGCCGATATCGTGGCGGTCGCCCAACACGGTGCCGATGACGGCCGTTCCCGTCATGGGCCGCTCGTCCTCGACGGCAAAGTATGGTTGCAGCACGTCCATGGCGAGGTTCGTCGTAGATACGGCTGCCATCATCTCGGTTGTGTAGATCTCGCCTTGCTGGTATGCGTTGCTCGTTGCGTTCATGCCGGCCAGCAAGCCGCGATTGAGCAAATGGTGTGCAGAAATGCCCAGTTCCAAACCATATTCCACGAGCGGCACGATGTCTTTCATGCCGCCGCGGCGCACGGTCGAGCTGATTTCGTCGAGCACCGAGACGATGCGCTCCGCCGCCAGCTCCGAAGAGCTGATAGTGCGATCCTGGTTGTTGGGAATGTGCTCTTTCAGGTTCGCGATAATGGGCGCCAGCTTTTCTTCCTGCGCCGCCAGGTAGGCAAGGCCCAGCGTGTCGTCCTCGGCGTCGGCGAGCAGGATCTGTACGGCCGCTTGCGCAGATGGAGGTAGGTAGCCCTCGTCGTATACGACGACGCCTTCGTCCATGAACGCCGAAACAATGGCCGGTACTCCTGGGATGAAGTCGGCGACGTCGGTCCCCATGCTTTCGAGCTTATCGCGTATGGCGTCGGAAGCGCACGAGGCTTTTCCGCGCGGCCAGAGCCATACGGTTTCGTTCTTAAGGTCTTCTATGCTGACGGCCGTGCGCTGCGCGAGCCGATGGTCCTTGGGAACGAAAACGAGCTGGCTTGCAGTTGTGAGCTCGGCGAAGCGCAGGTTGGAAGGGGCGTTTACCATGGCTATGTCCGAGGTGGACCACAGATCTATAACGCCTTCGCGCAGCAGCTTGATGGGGTTGGACGACCCGCAGGGAATGAGCGAGAACGATACGTTCGACTGGGCGACGTTCAGGAAGAACGAGATGGTGTCGCGCGAGCAGTCGTTCACGCCCACGCGGATGGTGCCGGCGGCCGTGCCCTTGACCATGGCCCGTGCCAAGCGGATGGTCTCGTCGTAATCCGAGACGATCTGCTTGACCGTCTCGTGCAGGAACGCGCCTTCTGCTGTAAGCGACGTGCCTGTTCGTGTTCGATTGAACACCTTGAAGCCCAGTTCGTTTTCGATGACCTTCAATTGGTAGGTGAGCGCGGGTTGCGTGACGTGCAGTTTCTTGGCCGTCGTCGTCATTGACTTGCATTCTGCCAGAACGAGCATCATGCGCATCTGCGAAATGTCCACGCGTTCACCTCCTTGAAAGTGCCAGATTCGCTGTCTTCCGAATGCCCTATTCTACAGCAATGCGCTTGGTTTCGCGTTGTGGCAGATGTCAAACGTTGGGGGATGGGCAGCGATTTGCGTTCGTGTTTGGCTGCTTGCTTTGCTTGT
Source organism: uncultured Eggerthellaceae bacterium (assembly GCA_946631805.1). The sequence continues at coordinate 1,309 of CAMPAJ010000068.1, read as the reverse complement.
GGGCGTCGAGGCTTTCGCTCAACTTCAGTAGCCATCCCGCCGCCCCTGGAGCTCGGGGTGGTGGGTCTTTCGCTTGGCTTCGGCTTGCCGTCCCGCCGCCCCTGGAGCCCGGGGTGGTGGGCCTTTCGCTTGGCTTCGCCTAACCTAAGTGGACTACAGGGACAGTGGCTGCAGAATCGCTCAAGACCCACCACCCCGGGCTCCAGGGGCTTCGTTGTTCCGATTGGTGGGTCTTTCGCTTGGCTTCGAATGAGTTGCAGATACGTTTTCGTGGCTCATTCCCCTGACTCTTTTTTGCTTTCCCTACGGGGGTTCCGTTTAACCTAGCGGGGGGCTTTTGCTTTGACTTGGGCTACTATGGGTTGAAGGTTTTGCGGGAAAGGGGAAGTATGGACGTGGCGGATGATGTGGGCGGGGCGCGGCAGCGGGGAGGTGTCGGGTTGGCTGAGGGCGAGCGGTTGCTGAGCGGTTGGGCGTCGGACCAGCCCGTTGATGCCGATAGTTTGCCGAACAAGAGGGTGCTGTTGCTGCTTGCGGAGGGCTTTGACGATGCAGAGGCGGCTTGTGCGCTCGATGTGTTGGGGTGGACGCGGTACCGTCCGAGCGTGGCGACGGTTGACGTGGATGTTGCGGCATTCAAAGGCCAGGTGAGCGGTGCTTTTGGGACGGTGATTCGGGCCGATGTGCTCGTCGACGACGTCGATCCGGGTTGCTATGATGCGCTCGTTGTTCCCGGCGGGTTCCATAATTTGGGATATGGCGAGGTGTATGACGAGCGCGTGTATCGGATAATACGCCACATGCGCGATCGCGGTTGCCCGATTGCCACGATGTGCGTGGGTGTGGTGCCCGTAGCCGAAGCCGGAGTACTTGCAGGAGGGCGTGCGACGACGTATCCATTTAGTAGCCGTCACGATAATGTTGGGCGATTGCGTGAGCTTGGGTGCGATCCGGTTGCCGATTCGGTTGCGGAATGGGATGGCGTCATCTCGTGTTCCGGCCCCGCCTACAGCGAGCGCGTGATGCATCTACTATTGGAAAGAGTTGCAGGGAAGGCTGCGGCCGGCGAGGTGCAAGCTTTTCGTTCTGGGCAAAGGAATTCATAGGATTAAATCAATCTGGGACTTGTATTATTGCCGTTGGAACGGCACCCATTAGTCTTTATCGAATATTCTATGTCTTTGTGCAAAACGTAGAATGTAAACACGTTCGAAAACGAGTAGAATTTTCCGCATCTGCTTATAGATAAAAAAATTTTATAAAAGCTGATTGAAAGGGGTGATTCGGTGGAGAACCGATTCAAGGACGC
>CAMPAJ010000067.1 GCA_946631805.1 uncultured Eggerthellaceae bacterium | reverse complement strand
GCCCTCTACGACGGCTTCACGAACTGCCAGGCGAAGGCTGGATGGGCGATCGTCTAGCCGTGGCCGCCAAGCCCCCGCATACGGTTCAACTGGGCTGATTCGAACTGTAATGGGTTCTGCGACTTGTTTGACGCGAGGCTAACGGTGGGCTCAACGCGGAGCTGCGGCAATGAAGATAGCGGGCCCTTCATGAGGTAAGTTCGTCGCGCTGGGCGGCGGGCTTATCTTTTGTAAGTGGTTTGGTAAGTGGTTTGCTTTTGGTTCCTTGGCCGATTTCGTCTACAATTAACCCCGATGACTCCCATGGATACTCGCAGGCAAAATAATTCCTACGACCCTGATTACGACGTGCGTTCGTATCGCACTTCGTCGCGCCCTAGCTCTAATCGCCAGAGAGTCGATTACGGTCAGGGCGGATCGCGGTCTGGCTCCGCAAGCCGACGAACTGTCGTATCGGGCGAACGCGAACGCTATTCCTACGATCGGCTTTCCGACGACGGCCTTGCGAGCGGCCGTTCTGCGGGTTCACGGTCGAGCATTCGTGCAGACCGCGCGTTTTCGGGGGCGCTTAACAGCGGAATCGGGGTTGGCTCCAGCTATTCTGATGGCCAGATTCTGCGCAATTCGATTATTGCGCTTATCGGTCTGGTTGTATGCCTGGCCTTGTTCTTCAATTTGGGATCGTGCATGGGGCGCGCGGTCGCCGGTGCTGGTGGCGCTTCGGAACAGCAGGCCAACGCGGAAGCGTCCTCCCAATCCGATGCCGCGGCCGATAATGCGGACGCCAGCGGCGAAGGCGCATCTTCGGACCAATCCGGTGCTGCATCGCAATCGGCGTCGTCGGCAAGCGGTACCGCAGCCGCTCCAGTCGTTGCTGCCGATGAGGGGGTCGAGGACCCGTGGGTTGATGGCGGCCGCTTCTCGTCGGGCGACGCGGAACTCGACCAGCTCGTCAAGAACTTCTGCGATGGGGTCTCGGATTCGAGCAAAAGTGCTGCAGACAACGCGTTCACAGCGTACTTCACGGCGGTGACGACCGATTACGTCGAAAGCGACGACAACCAATATCCCACGGGCCCGACCTGGGATATCCAATACGCCAAGCAAATGCTCACGAAAAACACCGGCAACTGCTACGAGTTCGTGGCGGCGACGGAGTATATCCTAAAGTACTTCGGCTACTACGACGCGCAGGCGGAGCCGTGCCACGTGTTGCTCGATAGCGGTGGCTACGGAGAGCATGGCTTGCTGTACGTTACCGATCTTGACGGCAGAAAATGCCTGATTGACCCATCGTTTGCCTCCAATGGCTGGATGCTCGACGCCGATAGCTACACGGTGCGCTTCGTCGATGTGGGGCAAGACCCCTCCGAGCAGACCATCGCCAATTTCGAGGCGGTGGAGACCGCGAACTGGATTGCCGACGGCACCGTTTCGGCTCCGACCTCTTCTGCCGCTGACGCCGCGGAAGACGGCAACGTTACCACAACGCAGGCGTAACAGCACCGCTAGAGTCTAGCGCCACACCCTGATTTTCCCGGGCATAGCGCATCGCCTGTGCTATGCCCCGATCATTTTTTGGCGGTGCATTGCTGACGTTACATTGCCGCGGCTAAACGTAGGGAGGGCACAAGCGTCCGCTTGGGAGGTTTCAGCCCGATAACAGTATGGGTTGGCTTTAGTGGTTGAAATCCTGTTGGGTTCGCTCTAACCCGTGGTCAAGCAGCGAAAGCGTGGCCTGGGCTGCGCGGTCGACCGTGTAGGCGAAGTCTTCTGCGGCTTCTTTTTTGGGGACGCTGAGCACGAAGTCGGCGACGTCCATGCGTCCAGGCGGGCGGCCGATGCCGCAGCGTACGCGGTACCAATCGCGCGTGCCCAGCTTGTCGCAAATGGAGCGAAGTCCGTTATGGCCGGCGTGGCCGCCACCGAATTTCACGCGCACCGTGGCTGGGTCGATGTCGAGCTCGTCGTGGATGACGATCAGGTGGTCAGGGGCGATGCCGTAGGCGTCGCAGAGTTTCTTTACCGGTCCGCCCGAAGTGTTCATGAAGCTCTGGGGCTTGGCGAGGATGATGTCGTGATCGTGATACGCGCCCTTTGCCGTCAGCGCACCGCATTCGTTTTTCCAGTAGCGCGCCCGCATTTCTTCGGCAAGGATATCTACCGTGCGAAAACCAGCGTTGTGCCTGGTCTCTGCATATTCTTCGCCTGGGTTTCCCAAGCCTGCTATGAGGAACTGTGCCACGTGCGTCCTTCTTTCGAACCGTTTGCGAACCGCTATGATAGCAGAAATGCTCGGCACTCCGTTGCGGTGCGTGGTTTCCTCTCCTTTTGCGATGCGGCGCCGTTGCCCGATGCGTTTTTGTTTCGGTTCCTTTGCTGGTGGTGTAATGAAGTACAGTGGTTGAAAAATAACGACACGTTATCGGGCTGAGGAGGCCGTTATGAACGATTTCGTATTTTGCTCGCCGACGAAGTTCGTGTTCGGGCGCGGTGCGACCGACAAGGTTGGCACGCAAGTGGCTGAGGCTGGTTTTGGCAAGGTGCTGTTGGTGTACGGGCGGGGCTCGGTCGTGCGCAGCGGTTTGCTCGACCGCGTGAAGACTTCACTTGACCAGGCGAGTGTTTCATACGTTGAGGCAGGTGGCGTGCGCCCTAACCCCGAGGTCGATTGGGTGCGCGAGACGATCCTGAAGGCACGCGACAACGAAGTGACGGGTATTCTGGCAGTTGGCGGCGGGTCGGTCATCGATGCGTCGAAGGCCGTTGCGTTTGGCGTACCCTACGAAGGAGACGTATGGGACTTCTTTGCGCAAAAACTCCCCATTACGCAGGCGCTTCCCATCGCTGTGGTGTTGACCATTCCTGCAGCCGGTTCCGAGGCATCGGCTTCGTGCGTTATTAGCAACGATGCCCAGGACCGCAAGCTCGGTGTTTCTGGCGATGTGTTCCGCCCCAAGCTCGCCATCATGGACCCAGAGCTCACGTTCACGTTGCCGCCATATCAGACCGCAGCTGGCGTGACCGATATGATCGCACACATATGCGAGCGGTATTTCAGCGGGGTGGGTGCCGTTCCCGTAACCGACAACATTGCTGCTGGGCTGATCAAGGCCTTGCTTGATGCCGCGCCGCAAGCGCTCGAGAATCCCGAGGACTACGATGCACGCGCAACAATCATGTGGGCGGGTATGTTGGCGCACAACGATCTGGCGGGCTGCGGTCGCAGCCTCAACCCTGCAGCTCGTGCTGGTGGATGGGAAAGCCACGGCATGGAGCATGAGCTTTCGGCGTTCGACCCCACGATTACGCACGGCGCGGGGCTCGCAGTCGTCATGCCGGCGTGGATGCGCTTTGTGTGGCGCGAGGACCCGCAGCGTTTTTTGCTGTTTGCGAAAGACGTGTTTGGCATCGAGCCTGTCGACGAGGACGTGAGCCCTCATGACGAAGCGGTGGAGGACGCCGTCACGGCCGCCATCGATGAGCTGCAGTCGTTCTTCCAACAGCTCGGCATGCCCAAGACGCTCGGTGAACTGGGTATAAATCCCGACAACATCGATGCCATCATCGACATGCTGCGCCAGACGAAGGGCGAGGAATTCGGCGCCTTCAAGAAGCTGACCATGGACGATGCCCGCGCCATCTACATGAGCGCATTCTAGGTGCGCACGCTTTGAGGAAATGCCCCCTATTGCGTCATTTGACGCGGAAGATGATGATCAGAAGCGAAGCGATTCCCATCAAGGCAGAAAAAGTGAACGCCACCTGGTAGGGAAGGGCGAGGGAGTAAGCGCCTCCTGCCGCCCCGGGGAGTAGGACGGTTATGCACAGCACCATGATGGCGGTGCCGAGCGTGGCCGACATCTGGCGCAGCACGACCGAAGCCGAGCTGCCGTGGGGTACGAGCGGCCCCTCCAAACCCGAAAGCGCATACGTGAGCAGCGGCCCGATGAGGCCTGACACGCCTATTGCGCGAGTGGTCTGCCATATGGAAAGGAGCCACAGCGGCGTGGTTTCGCTCACGAATACGCTGGCCACGGATCCTGCCACCAGGAACGAACCGAATATGAGGGAGGAAACGCGCGGCGAGGTCTTGTCGGCCAAGATGCCCGAAAGGGGGTTCACGAGCACGGCCGTGAACGTGGTTGGGAAGGTGACGAGCCCTGCGTCGAGCGACGTGCCGCCAAGCACGTCGACGACATACAGGGGGATGACCAGCGTCACGCCCATGTAGCAGGCGAACAGAAACACCGAGGCCAGAAGCCCATTATTGAAAACAGGCGATTTGAAGATGCGCAAATCCATGAGGGGGTTATCGACCCTTTGCTGTCGTACGATGAACAGCACGAGCGCCACGATGCCGACGAGCAGGGGCCACCAGACCCAGGGGCTCGCGATTCCGTAGCTGCTGATTTGGGACAGTCCAAGCAGCACGCCGCCAAAGCCGAGGGTCGAAAGGACGAACGACACCGTTTCGAGCTGGGCGGGTGAGCTGTCGTCGGGGTTGCGCTTTACCAGGAGCAGCACGAGCAGCATCATGACGATTGAAAGGACGGTGAGCAGCAGGAAGAAGCTGCGCCATCCAAATGCGTAGTCCATGGCGCCGCCGACCGTCGGGCCAACGCTTGGCGCAAACCCGAGCGCGATGCCGGCGATTCCCATGGCTGTAGCGCGTTGGCCGGGCGGGAATTTCGTCATGGAAATCGTTTGCATCTTGGGTATGCACAAGCCAACGGCCGCCGCTTGCACAAGGCGTCCTAAGAGGACGACGATAAACCATGGTGCGAGCCAGTCGGCAAGGGACCCTGCGACGAACAGCCCGTAGCACAGCAGCGCATACCCGCGGTCGTCCAGCCTTTTCATGAGGTAGGTTGCAATGGGGACCGCCACGCCGAGCATGAGCATATAGCCAGTCGTTAGCCACTGCCCCAGCTCGACGGTCACGCCAAACTCGGCCATCGTTGCTGGGAGCATGGCGTTGAGCCCCGTTTGCGATAGGTTGCCCAGGGCCGAGCCAATCACCATGAGCGCGAACAACGCGTACGCGCGCCAACGCGGCTCGGCGGCTGTATCCTGTTCACTTGCGGATTGCATGGTTTCTGCTCGAAGTTCCTTTGACGTAGGTTGCCGGATCGATAAAACGCGCGTATGCACCGACGGCCTATGGCCTATAGCAAATCGATTCCCGTGCAATCGCGGTACTCGCCGTACACCGCCTCGCGCAGCTTGGCGAGGGTCTGCGGGTCGCGGCCGCCGACCGGCTTGCCGTCGAGCTCGTTCGCGAACGTGCATAGCTCGGACGACGACGTGACGATGATCTCGTCGGCATCGGCGAGTTGCTCGAGCGTGAATGCGCGCTCGATTACGGGAACGCTTTGGCGATAGCAGGCCTGGATGAGGTGCGTCTTGGCGATGCCGCGTAGGATGTGCTCGTCGTTGGGGTGCGAGTACAGCACGCCATCCTTGAGGATGCTCACGTTGGAGTGCGCGCATTCGGTCACGACGCCGTTGCGGTGCAGCACGGCTTCGTCGGCGCCGGCCATGCGTGCCTGTTGCGAGTACTTGACGGCAGGCAGCAGGTTGAGCGTCTTGACGTTGCCGTATTCGAAGCGATGGTCTTCAAGCGTTATGAGTTTGAGCGGCACGGTGGGGTCGGGGAGCTCCTCGGGGTAGATGAGCACCCAGAGCTTCCCTTGCATATCGGCGTCGTATACATGTTGGCGTAGGGCGGTGCCGCGCGTCACTTGCCAGTACACGCAGCTAGAGCCCTCATCGACTTGAGCGAGCAGGTCCAGCAGCAGCGATGCCAGGTCGGCTTTGGCAAGCGGTATATTGATGTCGAACGACACCGCGCTGCTGTAGAAGCGGTCCAGGTGGTCGTCCAGGCAGAAAATCTTCCCGTTCGCGGCCATGGCCGCTTCGTATATGCCGTCGCCGAAGAAATGCCCGCGGTCGTTGAACGGGACCGTGAGCTCATCGGGCGATCCCGTGTGGCCGTCATAGTAAGCGATGCTCTTCATCTGGTTAAATCCTTTACGTTTATATAAACGATGACTGAAAAAATCAATAATGCCTGATGCCACGAAAAGCTAACCCAAAACTAGCCCCGCACGAGGCTCGGTTTTGGGTGGGAGTATTTTATCATGCTTCATTATAGCCGCACTGCGTCCACTGCCGAGTTGGGCATGCAACTGATAGAAGGGGACCGCCATGCTGGAACTTACGCAAAGAAGGTTGTCGGAAACTACAGGTGCTGATAGTCGAGCGGTGCGCTTCCTGCTCACGGTGCTCTTGGCGTTTGTCATGGCGGTTGTTCTTGTGCTTGCAGCTGCGCCTCAGGTTGCTTGGGCTGCCGGCGAGGCTCAGGTTAGCGTAGAGTATCGTAAGGTGCGGCTCGACGATTACCTTATTGTCGACAACGAGACGACCATCGACCCACGTGACGAAATGAGCATCGACGTTGATTTGGGCAGCGATGTCGGCAAAGACCTGGTATCCACCGATGGCAGCGAAAGCACGCCATATGTCAAGGGCACGTTTTGGCTGCGCCCCGTCGCGGGAGGCGACGATATCAAGGTCATGCAACGTATGCGGGCGCGTCAGTATGGCTGGGATTACATCGAAATGGGCAATGCCGTAAACGATGACGGTTCATTGGGAAATAGCGTGCTCTCTGCAAGCTTTACGCTGCCATCGAATCTGCGCAACGGTTCCTACAAGCTCGTCATGTCCCTGCAGTTCAAGAGGTCGATATGGAATACCATGTCTTCAAATGACGGCTGGAGTGCGGCGAAAACCTACGTGGCGAATAGCTCGTTTACGGTGAAAAACGAAGGTGGCGGTCGTCCGGCGGTCGCAAAGCGCGATTTAAAGGTGGGTATCGAGGGCAAGGCGTATTCCGAAACGCTTACGGCGACGCCTTCCGTTACGGGCAATTCGGTTGAGTGGGCAGACGATTCGTCGCTCGCTGGATGTGGCCTCGCCCTTAGCAAAGACGGCAGAATAACCGGCAAGGTCGCAAACATTTCCTATGCACAAAGGCTCTACTTCCACGTTACGGCGACCGAGCGCGACTCGAGCGGCAAGGTGGTAGGATCGACGACGCGTGCCTTCGATATCTACCTGGACAATCAGCCTGGCATCGAAGACCAGGCCGTCACGTTCCAACGTGCGTCGGCAGGCATCGTCCCCGGCTCGAAGGCGAGCGCGCACATGCACTTGAGCAACGACGTCGCCGGTGAAAGCGCTAAGGTGATCATGAGCTACACCGACGCGGGCGGTGCCAGCCGCACCCAGGATACCCTGATTTACCAGCAGTTCCCCGGGAGCCGGGTGTATGTGGGCGAGCTCGATGTTCCCGCCGATGCGGTTTCCATCCAAAAGGTCACATTCGATGCCGAAAGCGTGAATGCCGACGAGAGCAAGTACGTCGAGTTGGAGGATGACGAGCAGGCGGTCGCGCCCGCACTCGAAGTGAAGGTGCGCGATGCGGCCGGCAACGTCGTGACGCTCGACGAACAGTCGGCGTCTCCGAGCCTGAAATTCGTCAAGGATGGCGAGGAGAAGCGCTTGTGGCTCGACGTGAACGGCGCCAACGCGATTTCCGATACGACGTCATACGAGTTGGAGCCAGGAACCTACGACGTTGCGCTTTGCGCATACATCGATGGCGTTGACCAGGAATTTTCCGACCCGGCGAGCGTGACGCTCGATGCTGGCCGCACAGCCGAGCTTCCAAAGCTCAACATCGGGTCGTTCGCATACGTGAGGCCTTCCGTGACGGCTGGCGGAAAGGCCGTTGGTCGCGAAGATGGTCAAATCGACGTGAGCTACGGCGTATCGTGGTATGCCGACGAAGCCTGTACCCAGCGCATCGCGGGCGGCACGGAATACGGTTGGGTGAACACGAAGGACGTGTGGGTGCGTGCCGAATCTACGGGTCGGTCGCTCTTCGATTACGCTACGAGCGACGTCGTTAAGGTGACGGCCGAAAATGCCGCCGCGCTTACGCTCGACATACCCGAACGTCCGACGTGCACGGTCAAGGGCAGTGTGGCGCCAAGCTCCGATGACTTTGCGCTCTCGGGGCTGACCGCAACCTTGAGCATCGATGTGGATTGGCGCGCCTCGCGCACCTGGGCTTCGAGCGTGGCGGATGACGGCACGTTCCAGTTCGCCGACGTGCCGGTTGGATTTGGGGCCGATGTCTCCTCGTTGACCGTGTCGGGCGTGCAGGTTAACGCGGTTCAGAAGGCAATCGAGATGCCGGCATCGGCTGCGGGCGGAGCGGCTGACGTTGGCGCGATCGTCGTGAAGC
>CAMPAJ010000066.1 GCA_946631805.1 uncultured Eggerthellaceae bacterium | reverse complement strand
CTTGAAACAGCCTACCTGGCTGGGCGTTTCAATTCCGTGCTAGCCGGGTTTCGCTATAATTACTGGGCTGAAACCAGTCGAGTTGGCGGGGCGAAGTGGGGAAGGACGTGCGGAGATGGCGTTGAAGGCGCTTTTGTTTGACAATGATGGGACGCTGGTCGATACGCATGATCTTATTTTGAGCAGCATGCGGTTCGCGACGCGCGAAGTGCTTGGCAAGGTGCTGCCGGACGAGACGCTTATGGCGAAGGTGGGTATACCGCTTGCAGATCAGATGCTCGACTTTGCCAATAGCATCGAGCAGCGTGACGTGTTGCTGCGCGTGTACCGCGAGCACAACCACGCGCACCACGATGCTGCCGTTAGGCTGTTCCCTGGTGTGCTCGAAGGCCTTAAGGTGCTTGCCGATGCGGGGTTTGCCATGGGCGTGGTCACGTCCAAGCGGGCGCCGCTTGCTACGCGCGGTTTGCAAATTACGGGGGCGTGGCCCTACATGGGTTGCTTGATCGGTCCTGACGAATGTCCTAAGGCAAAGCCTGAACCCGACCCTATCCTCCTTGGTGCCGAGCGGCTTGGCGTGGACCCCTTGGAGTGCGCGTATGTGGGCGATAGTCCGTTCGATATTCATGCTGGCAATGCTGCGGGATGCGTGTCGGTGGCGGCGCTGTGGGGGATGTTTTCCGAAGAAGAGCTTGCGGCGGAATGTCCTGATGTGCGTTTCCGCTCGTTTACTGAATTTGTAGAGTGGGTATTGGACCAGTGATAGCTTAAAGGGACAGAGCCCCCGAGCTTATCCCATCTGCCTGGTTTGATGATGGTGCGTTCGCGCAAATGGGACAAGCTCGGAGGCTCTGGAAAGAAGTATGCGGCGGTGTCTTGGTTAGGCGTGTGATTTCCCGTCGCGTATAGATGGCCGAATATCATGCGGCTGGTTCGGCCTTAAGAAATTGCGTAAAACTGTGCGGCGTAAACTGGAATAGCCGTCTTCGTTGGTCAAGTAAGGGCAGAACGGTTCGGCAAACAGGCTGCTCTTGCCTGCGAACACTCGCTTGTGTGTTCCGAACATCTTTTTCTAACTCCTTTTGCTCAGGCTTCTTCGGACGCTGCCTGCAACGAAGAGGCAACACCGTCGAGCCGGCCTATGTAATCGACCACTTGGGTCCCGAGCTCGGTTACGGTGTAGCCGCTCCGCGCCCGGAACTTCTGTATGCACCCCGATGCGACGAGCGATTGCATCAGGGGATTGAGCTTTCCCTTGCTTACGTGGAAAAGCCGTGCAATCTCCTCCTGGCTTTCGCGCACCCGTTTCCCGTCGAGGGTGTCGGTTTGCAAGCTCGCGAGCAAACACAGCAGCCTATACGAGTCTGAGGTGAACAGGTTCACCAGACCTTGTTGTGCGTTTAAGTAGTCCATTGTGCAAAATATTATACTCAAATAAATGAAAATATAAATAACATAGAGTACAAATTATTAGTATATAAGTCGTTCGAAACGAAGTTGGCCGCTCAACGGGCATTTTTTAATGTGGCGTCCTTATGTAGAGTGAAGAAGTCATGAATTAGTTGTTGCAGTTGTGAAGGTGCTCTGAGCTGCGTTTTTGTTCGTTCTGTGGCTATCCCGTGCCAACCTCGTCGAGCTGACGTGTTCAAAGTGTCGGGTTATCGGGGTCCCGAAAAATGCTCCCGTATGCTTTAACCACCGATTGGGAGGCCCAAGCGCTCAGGCGCTCGGGCCTATATACACGGCAAACTCGGACTCATGGGATGCCTGCCATGCGGGTCGGCATCCCGCCCAATCGGCGGAAGGAATCACGTGGTACATACACATAGAGAGAAAGCCGCAGGGCTTGTCCTTGCGCTGACCTTGGTTCTGTCTCCTGCAGCGGCATACGCCGCAAACGATGGCGATTCGGCTGGTTTGATTGCAAGTCAACTGGTTACTGCAAGCGAGTCAGCTGGCAATCAAGCGGCAGAAAGCGCCGCCATGGCTACCGAAAACGACGCTCAGGCGTCCGACGAAGCCGAGAAGCAGCTTCAGGCCGAGAAGGAGCAGCGCGAGCAGGCGCAAGCCGAACTGAAGAAGCAGCTTGACGAGCAGGCCGCCGAAGCCGAGCGCGCCGAGCAGGAAACGACCGATAAGATACTTGCTTACAACAAGGCCGACATTCGCGCCATCGGCACGCAGGAGAAAACGGGCCACACGATCTGCTGCCCCTCGTTTTCGTGCGCGTACGGCGATGCCGTCATCGATGGCACTGTTCATGACCACTCCTACTACACCTGCTCGTGCTGCACCTGGAACGATTGGGGTGGCGGTGGATCGTGGAATCGTTGCGTCGGCACGAACGACGAGCTGCTGCACGAGGCCTACGACCAGATTTCTGCCGGCAAGCCGACGGTCATCCATGTAACCGGTGGGTCGGGCGAACACTGGATTTGCCTCATCGGCTACAAGAACGCAAACGACCCCGACCATCTGACGCTCGACAACTTCATCGCGCTGGATCCGTGGGACGGCGCCCAGATTACCGCGAGCGACCGCTGGTCTTTGTACGGCGACGGATGCGAGCATATCTCAAGCCGATAGCGGTTCAACCTTGCGCCAACCTTGCATGCCTTTGACTTCGGCTTAATCTATACTGGAACCATTGATTGGCGGCCAGGTAGATGGGAGCGGGTATGCCCGTGACGAACAAGCAAAAGCTCAAGCTGCTCTATCTCATGCGCATCTTGCAGAACGAAACGGACCCGAACAGGGGCCTTTCGATGCCGCAAATTATCGAGCGCCTTGCTGAGCTGGGTATCTCGGCCGAGCGCAAGTCGCTCTACCGTGACATCGACGCCTTGCGCGAAATCGGGTTCGATGTGCAGACGCTGCCGACGCGCCCCGTTCAATACGTGCTCGTGCGCAGCGAACTCACGCTCGATGACGTCATGATGCTCGTCGATATCGTGCAATCGAGTCGATTCATTACCGAGCGCAAGTCAAATCAGCTCGTCAAGAGCTTAAAGTCCCTTGTGAGCGAACGCGAGCGCAAACTGTTGAACCAGCGCGTCCACGTGCAGGGCCGTGTGAAGAGCTTAAGCGAATCGGTCTTTCACAGCGTCGACACGATTCACGAAGCGTTGCAGAAGAAGCGCCAAATCGAATTTCTCTATTTCAGCTACGGGACGACGTTGCGCCGCAACGCGCGCCATGCCGGCAAGCAGTACCGCCTGACCCCCGTGAAGGTCGTCTACGCCGATAGCAATTACTATCTGGCGGCCTACGACGATGAGGACGCAGTTATAAAGACATACCGAATCGATCGGATGGAGCTGCTCCAGATCAGCGATAGCCCGGCTGTGCGCAACGAGGTCATAGCGACGTACGACTACGAAGATTTCGCCCATCAGAGCTTCGGCATGTTCCATGGGGATGCGGCTTCGGTCACGTTGTGCGTCGAAGCGCCCCTTATGGACGTCATCGTCGATCGCTTCGGCCGCGACGTCGAGGTGCTGTCGTCGACGAAAGAGTCAGCCGATATTCGCGTGACCGTGCGCGTGAGCCCCCAGTTCTTCGGCTGGGTTGCAGGCCTGAACGGCGGTGTGACCATCCATTCCCCCAAGTCCGTGGCGTCCGAATACACTTCATGGCTCCGCTCGCTCTTGGAGAATGCCGATTCGAACGAGGATTAGTGAGTATAGTCAACCCGGTTGGGTGTATCGGGTGCATCACAAGGATCGCCTATGATGCAGGTGAGGGGCGTATTGTGGAATGCGCAAGTTAGGAATACCTGGGTCAGGATGGGCAGCCCCGCAAGTCTTGGGCGGTGGGTCTTGAGCGATTCTGCAGCCACTTTTCCTGTTATCCACTTAGGCTAGGCGAAGCCAAGCGAAAGACCCACCGCCCAGGACTTGCGGGGCGGTGGGACGGGTTAGGCAAAGCCAAGCAAATGGCCCCTCGGTTTCCCGAACAGGGCAGCCGAGTAAAAAACCAATGCGAACAGCAACGGCTTGCAAAGGGTTTGAACAGGCCGGCCGCTACTCCTTGCCGTTCCAGCAGTACGTGCAAATCTTCTCGCGGTCGATGCCGATGGCCTCGAGCATGCCGTCGAGTGATTGGTAGCTCAGCGAATCGAAGCCCATGTCCTCGCAGATGGTCTTGACCAGGCACTTGCCGCGTTCGGTCGAGGGATCGATGTACTCATCGAGGTGCTCGGCGCCTTCGTCGCCTTCAAGTTTGTGGACGACGCGACGGGCGATGAGGTCCATGATGGACTTGTTGCGCGAGAACGTCAGGTATTTGCAGCCGAACATGATGGGCGGGCAGGCGCTGCGCATGTGCACTTCGGTGGCGCCTGATTCGTAGAGGAACTCGACGGTGTTTTGCAGCTGCGTGCCGCGCACGATCGAATCGTCGACGAAGAGCAGTTTCTTACCCTCGATGAGCTCGGGAACCGGCACCTGCTTCATGGTGGCAACGCGGTTGCGCATCTCTTGGTTCGCGGGCATGAACGAACGGGGCCACGTGGGCGTGTACTTGATGAAGGGACGACCGAAGCGCATGCCCGATTCGTGCGCATAGCCTATGGCGTGCGGCGTGCCCGAATCGGGGACGCCTGCGACGTAGTCGACTTCGGGCATTTCGCCGCGAGCTCGCTCGTCGCGGGCCATGATCGAGCCGTTGCGATAGCGCATGATCTCGACGTTTTCGCCCTCGTAATTCGAGTTGGGGTAACCGTAGTACACCCACAAAAACGCGCAGATCTTCATCTTGTCGCCGGCGGGGACGAGCGTTTCGTACCCATCGGCCGTTATCTTAACGACTTCGCCGGGGCCGAGCTCGTGTTCATCGACGTAGCCGAGCTTGTGGTAAGCGAATGATTCGAAGGACACGCAGTAACCGTCATCGTCTTTGCCGATGAGGACGGGCAGGCGGCCCAGTTCGTCGCGGGCGGCGAAAATCGTGCCCGTAGAATCCATGATGAGCAGCGTGAGCGAGCCGTCGATTTCGCTTTGGGCGAACTTGATGCCCGAGACGAAGTCCTCTTTGCGGTTGATGAGCGCGGCCACGAGCTCCGTCGTGTTGACGCCGCCCGACGACATGGCCGTGAACTGGTGCTTGCCGTCGCTCAGGTAGCGCGCGACCAATTCGTCGGCATTGTTGATGCATCCGACGGTCGTGATGGCGAACACGCCAAGATGGGAGCGCATGAGCAAGGGCTGCGGGTCCGTGTCGGAGATGCAGCCTATTCCCGAGTTGCCGTGGAAGCTGGGCAGGTCCTCTTCGAACCGCGTGCGGAACGGGGTGTTCTCGATGGAGTGGATCTCGCGCTGGAACGCGCCCTCGCCATCGTAGAAGATGAGACCTGCTCGACGCGTGCCCAAATGTGAATGATAGTCAACCCCGAAGAAAACGTCATACACCACATCGCGCTTCGATGCTGCTCCGTAAAAGCCTCCCATGTGCCCTCTTTCGCTTTTTTGGCCATCGATAGGGCAAGTATATAACGAGGGTAATGACAAACTTGGCCAAGAATATGGAAATCCCGTTCAGCTTCGATACTTTACGTGAAAAAACCGCGTTTACGAGGGGTTTTCAAAGCACGTCGGCATCGCCTTTTTGTTTCGACTGTGTTTCTATGCAGCGGCGTAATCCCGCGCACCGTCAAAGCGCGGTTTTCTGTTGGCTCTGTGGTGTTCGGGTCTAAAAACCGTGTGATTCGATTGGCGTTACCTTGGGATTTCAGCTCGATTTGGCTTGCGCCGTTATACTTCTTGTTTATATAGACTGACGAAAGCGGCTCTGGGGTGCCTTGCGAGCTGCGAAGGGATGTGAGGATGTTCATGAAGCGTTTTTGTGCTGCGTTGCTAGCGAGCTGCGTGCTCGTGTTTGCCCTCGCGGGTTGCTCTGGCGCGTCGAAGGCTTCCGATGCCGAAAGCCTCAAGGGTTTTTGGGAGCTCGAGTCCTCGAACATGGGGTTCGATGCTGCGCTTAACCTGGACGAGGAAGATCTTGCCGAGCTCGTGATGCAGGATACCTATCTGGAGGGCACCTGGACGACCGATGGCACGAAAGCGACGGTGACGTTCGAGGATGCCGAGCCTGTAACTATATATGTGAGCGATGGCAAGCTCGTGTATGGCTCGGACGAAGGCTCGAAGTTCGTATTCGTCAAATCCGATCCGGACGAGTATTTTGAATCGGAATCCTCGGCTTCCGATGGCAGCGAAGTCGTAGAGGTCGATGGCGACGAGCTCACCGCATTCGAGGATACGGAAATCGTCGACGAGGTCATCGACGACATCAAGCCTGTGAGCGTGGCTGACGACAAGATATGCAAGATCGAGGTCACGGGCAAGGGCACCGACTTCACGGGCGACCCGGGCTACCGTCTTTCTATCACGAACAATCACAACGCCCCGATTTACCTGGTGGCCGACGATGTGTTCAAGGTCGATGGGAAGGATGTCGAAGCTGGGCTCGGCGAAGTGGTGGAGCCTGGTGAAACGGTCGAGACGTTCATGTATTTGAGCGCCGACGGGCTCGATTCGGCCGACAAGCTTAAGAAGGTCGAGGGCAAGATCGTCGTAGGCAACGACGATACCTCCGAGGATCTGGAGACGTACACCTTCAAGATGGACTAGGCTCTGCCGCTGATTTGTTTCGCGCGCCCCATGCAGTATCATATGTAGCTGTACGCGGGCTGGTCTTGCGTGCCGTTGTTGAGCTGCTGCTAAGAAGGCGTATGTGACACGCGACGATTTGATACTGGGGCGCTACGAACCGCTGGGTACGGCGGGCGAGGGCGGCTTTGGCACCGTGCAGGTGGCGTGGGATCCGCGCATTCAGCGTAAAGTTGCCATCAAGACCATTCGGTTGACCGCAAGCGACGCGGCGCGCGCGGCGTTGCCGGGTGCCGAGGCTGTTTCGCGCGACGATACACACGAACGTTGGCATGGCGTACAGCCTTGGGATGAGTATCTGGGCGGCGAGCCCGAAGAGCTTCCGTATCCTGCGGATCCCGAGTTCATCAACCGTGACCAGGACGAAGACGAAGCGCCAGGGTCCAGCGAGCAGGTTACGTATTTGGCGCATATGCCCGGGCTCGACGAAGCTCGTACTGCGGCTATGCTCATGGATCCCCGAATCGTGACGGTATACGATTTCGAAGTGCGCGAGCGTACGGCGTATCTGATCATGGAATACGTGGAGGGCATCACGCTCACGCGCCTGCTGGCGGATTACGCCGATTACATCACGCTCGATATGATTGCGGCAGTATTCGATTCGGTCGCAGGGGCGCTGGAAGTCGCTCATGATGCGGGCGTTTTGCACCTGGATATCAAGCCTGACAATATACTCGTGAGCGTGCAGGGCCAAGTCAAGGTGACCGATTTCGGCCTGGCTACGCTTGCCGATGCCTCGGGTGGCGGGCGCGCAGGCGGCGGGACGGTTGGCTACATGCCTCCCGAGCAAATCAGGCGCGAGCAACTCGATGCGCGCTCAGATGAGTGGGCGCTTGCTTCGATAACCTACGAAATGCTCACCGGCTCAAACCCGTTCCGTGTCGAAGGCCTCGATGGAGCGTTGCAGGCCATCGAGCAGGCCGAGCTCGTGCTTCCATCCCTTTGCTGGAATGATGTGGACGACCAGATCGACGACGTCGTGTTCTATGCGCTCGACCCCGATAGGGAGGAGCGGTATCAGAGCATTTCGGATTTCGCGGAGGAAGTCGACAAATTCCTTGGAGACGCCGATCGAGGAGCTGCACAGCTGCAGCTCGTGGTCGAAGACGCGCTCAAAGCGGATGAGCGGCTCGAAACGGAAGATGAGCCTGCGGGCGAAAACGTCGAGTCGGGTTCGGGTGCAGAGGATCGGCCCGGTTTCTTCAAGCGCTTGGCCGGCATGTTCGGGTTTGGGGCAAACGATGGGCGGGAGCCCAAGCGAACTGCCGAACAACAGCCTGCGTTACCGGCTGGACCCGAAATAGAAGATCGCAGGTCGTTAACTGAGCGATTCATGGACTTGTTCCCGTCCGACGAGGATGCGGCGCAGGGCGCCGACTACGATCCTGGATATAGGCAGGGAATCGAGCAGACCGAGGAAGCTGCGGCGAGCGAGACGCAGAAATTGCCGCGCGAGCCCGTGGCAGCGCGCGTGCCCTCGGCTGCCATGACGGTTGCCTCGCATGTTTTTGGAGCTCTTGCCAGCGGGTTCATTGCGGGGTTGGCCGCGTCCAACATGCATCCCCTTTTAGCGGCGTTTGGCCCGGGCGCGTCGTACGTCGTGATTGCAATTGCCGTCGTAGCTGCGGTGGCGGGCGTGATTCGCTCGCACATAGGCGCCCTCGT
>CAMPAJ010000065.1 GCA_946631805.1 uncultured Eggerthellaceae bacterium | reverse complement strand
TGCAGAATCGCTCAAGACCCACCACCCCGACCTCCCGGGGCTGCCCAGCTCAGCTTGTAACGATTCCAGCCGATACGCCCAACGAGGAACATCACCCTTGCGGAATTCGATTACGGGCTAGAGGTACGTGCCGCTGAAGTCGTCAAGGATGGTGAGGAGGTCGGGGGTTAGGCGGTGGCGGGCTTCCAGGGCGATGTCGAGGGGGATGCCGTAGCGCGCGTGGGCTATGCCGCCGGTAATGGCGGCAATCGTGTCGCTGTCGCCGCCGATCGAGATGGCGCGCCGAATCGCGTCTTCGAAGCCATCGCTTTCCAAAAACGCCACGATGGCCTGCGGGACGCTGCCCTGGCAGCTGACATCGAAATCGTAGCCTGCGCGAATGTCGTCCAAGCTGAAGCTCAGGTCGTAACCATGGTTGCGCTCGACGTACGCGCGGATTTCGGCGTTGTCGTAGCCGAGGCGCGCGAGGTAGGCGCATGCTGCGCTAGCCTGGGCGCCTTTGACGCCTTCGGGATGGTTGTGGGTGGGCAGTGCCGTGTCGGCGGCGAGCAGCTCGGCCTGCTCGACGCTCCTTGCAACCCACGCGACGGGCGAAACGCGCATGGCGGAGCCGTTTCCCCAACTGTTGTAAGGCTTCGGTTCGCGTTTGCACAGCCATCCGCTGAACCTGCCTCCATAGCCCGCGTCGGGATACCGATGCCCGAGTTGTTGCATGCTAGCGACGAGCTCGCCGCCCAAGAGGGCGCGACTGACGAGACCGTTTCCTCCCGGCGCTTCCGCGCCCTGTCCGCCCGCATTCAGGAACGCTTGGGCAACCGCCAAGGTCATGACCGTGTCGTCGGTGAAGAACGCCTGCTTCGCGAACAGCGGGAACTGCGTGGTCTTGATGTTGTCCCATTCGTAAACGCTACCCACTATGTCACCGACGATTGCACCGAGCATCGCCTGGTCGTCTGCGGGCTTCTGCAGCAGCGCAAGCGCCTTGGCATACTTCTGCACGCGGGCAAGCGCCTGCTCGTCGACCTCGTCGAGCCGCGTCGTATCGGAGTTATGCCGCAAATCCGCTTGCTTGACCCGCCTGGCCAACGGATTGCGGGCAATGCGCGCAACGTAGTCCATATAGCCTTCCGAAGGATCGTGCGTAAGCAGCTCGAGCGCTTCCACGACCTCGTTGGGCATGCCTGCCGCGCGCACGTCATCGAACGTCAAATCGGTATCCTCCACAACATCGTGAAGGAGCGCGACGCAGGTGGCGTACTCATCGGTCATCTGCTCCGCTAGGTGAAAGGGATGGAATACGTAGGGCAGGCCGGATTTATCTACCTGATCGCGATGGGCGTCATAACAAAGGGCCAAAGCCTTTTTCGTGAGCGGAGTGTATAACATGGTAACCACCTCTCTTGTCTGGGAATTCTAGGCGCATGCGCGCGACATGCGTCAAGCGCAGCCCGTGTACGCGGGCTCGTTTGCGCCCTTCACCTTTTGATAGCACGCATACTACCGCCCCATCATCCCCGCGCGGTCAACTCGCAAGCGACAACGCGCATCGCCGGCTTGCTGCTCGGCCCCTAGTATAGAACGCAGCAACGGCGCAAAAGGGTGGTAAATGAGCGCTGGGGACGTCCTAGAGATTACTGCCCAGCCCCCAGCAGCCCTGTTCGGGGCACGAGCGAGCGGCGTGAACTATAGCCCTCGATGCTCATCCGCGACGAGCGCATCGCTGCCCCACGTCGACGGTGGTTTGGCATGAGGACTCATATATACTTATTGCAAAAGGGTTCCCGAGCAATCGAGCGAGGCACCTCGACGCATGAGCAGTGAAAAGGACGCATCAGGCATAGGTTCCAAAGAGAAGCTCTGGACCCGTGCGTTCGTATTGCTGACGCTCGTGCAAACGATGGACCTCACGACGTTTCACACGATTACTCCCGTTATCGCAAAGTTCACGCTGCAGCAAGGCGCAGCTTTGGCGGCATCGGGCCTAGCTGCGAGCGTGTTTTCGCTGGCGGCGATATTCGCCCGGCCGCTGAGCGGAATGATGGCGGACCGATTGGGGCGCAAACCCATCGTGTTCGCTTCGATTGCTATTTCGGCGCTCATGCAGCTTGGCTACGCATTCGTTCCCGGGTTTTACCCGCTTCTGGCGCTGCGCATCGTGCACGGATTCTTCTACGCTTTGTTCGGCACCGCGATTTCGGCCATGGCGCTCACGGTCATCCCCGAAAGCCGCAGCAACGAGGGCATGGGCTGGTTCGGCGCGTCGTACGTCGTGGCCAGCATCATAGGCCCCGCTATGGGCGTCGCGTTGAGCGACGCGCTCGGATTCACTGTGATGTTCCTGGTAACAACGGCAATTTCCGCAGCTAGCCTGCCATTGGCATTGCTGGCGACATCCGGCATGGAGCACAATCCCGTCATCGGCTCAAAACCAGCGCGCCGCTTCCCCGCGCTCAACGAGCTCGTGAGCTTCAAATGCATCCCGCTCGCTTCCATCGCCATGTGCTTCATGTGCACATGGGGCATGATCGCAAGCTACATCGTGCTCGTCGGCGAATCGCGCGGCGTGGCCGGCATCTCGCTGTTCTTCGTGGCCAACTCGCTCACGCTCTTGGCAACGCGCCCGATCATAGGCAAGTTCACTGACCGGCATGGGCTGCGCAAGCTCATCCTTCCCGCCATCGCCATCGAGACCTGCGCGCTTTTGGGGATCTGCTTCGCGCATGTGCTCTGGCTGTTCCTGGCCGCAGCCAGCATCAAGGCATTCGGCAGCGGAGGAATACTGCCGAGTATCCAGGCCGAATGCGGAAAGCTCGAGACGAAGGAACGCGCCAGCGTCGCTATGTCGACGTACCTACTCGGCAGCGACATCGGCTACGCCGTCGGCCCGCTCGTCGGCGGCATCCTGCTGAGCACCGTAGGCTACGAGTTCATGCTGTTCGGCACGCTGCCCATCACGGCGTTGGCCCTAACGATATACATCGCATGGCGCGTGCGCGCACGCTAACCGCGCCATCGCCGGCTTTGGCAAAGGTTCCTACACGGTTCTTTGCAGCCCTGCCCAGGAGGGCGATGAGGCCATGTGCGATGGCTGCACTCGTCGCTATCCGGCACAGTTACAGCTTGTATGCCCTGCCCGCGTCCAAGCTCAGCGCAATGGTCGTCGCATTATGCAGCAAGCTGGAGGTCTGGGGCGTGATGAGCCCGGTCACACCCGCGGCCATGAAGGCGGTGTTCAACCCCATGACCTGGATGAAGCTGCGATCCATGCGTGCGGATAACGCACGCGAGAGCTTGACCAGCGAAACGATGGAGCTCAAATCGCCATCCGAGAGCGTAATGTCGGCCACCTCTTTGGCCACGGCAGTCCCCTGCCCCATGGCGATGCCAACGTCGGCCTGGGCGAGGGCGGGCGCATCGTTCACGCCGTCGCCCACCATGATGACGCGGCGCCCTTGAGCCTTGAGCTCTTCCACGAAGGCGTATTTATCTTCGGGAAGCTGGTTGGCGCGGAACTCCTCCAAACCTGCGGCCTCGGCGATGCGCGCCGCCGTGCGCTCGTTGTCGCCCGTGAGCATGACGATGTGCCCGAAACCCAAATCGCGCAGTTCCCGAACGGCGTCGGCCACGCCTTCCTTGAGGGGATCTTCGACGCCGATGACGCCCACGAGCGACCCGTCGACGGCCAGGTACAGGGGCGAAAGGCCTTCGAGTTCTTTGGCGACGCGGTTCTTCTGCCGCGTCGTTATGGTCACGCCCTCGTCTTCCACGATGAAATGCTCGGAGCCGATGACGGCACGCGCGTCCCCCAACGTGGAAGCGATGCCGTGCGCCACGAGATACTCCACATCACCATGCAAGTGGCGATGCTCCAGATTGCGTTCGATCGCCGCATTGACGATGGCGCGCGCCACAGGATGGGGGAAATGCTCTTCCAGGCACGCGGCGAAACGCAGCACCTCGCGCTGCGACCAGCCATCGAACCCCAAGACTTTCGCCACGCGCGGCGTTGCCTCGGTCAACGTTCCCGTCTTGTCGAATATGAGCGTGTCGGCATCGCGCACGGCGTCGAAGTACTTGGAACCCTTCACCGTGAAGCCCGCCCGCGCCGACTGGCTCATGGCGGACAGGACGGCGATGGAGCCCGTGAGCCTCAAGCCGCAGGAATAGTCCACCATCAAAGCTGCGGAAGTGCGCACGATCGAGCGCGTCGTGAGCGCGACAATGCCCGCAAGAAGGAAGTTCCACGGCACGATACGCGCCGCGAGCTGCTCGCGGCGCTGCTGGCGCTCGGATTGGTACATCTCGGCATTCTTTACAAGCGATACGATGGAGCGCAAGCGCGACTCGCCCGGCGCGGCCTTGCAGCGCACGAATATCTCGCCGTCCTCGACCGACGTACCCGCGAACACGTCATCGCCAACCGTGCGCTCGATAGCCAGCGGCTCCCCGGTGAGCGACGCCTGGTTGACCATCGCGATACCCGACTCCACCACGCCGTCAACAGGCACGGGCATGCCCGTGCGCACGGCGATCAGGTCGCCTTGCTGCAGCGAATGCACATCGACCTGCACCTCGGTGCCGCCTTCGACCTTGCTGGCCATATCGGCGACGTCGAGCAGCGCATCGATGAGCGCGCTTTCGGAACGGGCCTCGGTGTAGTCTTCCATCGTCTCGCCGAGTTGCAGCAAGAACATCGTCTCGCCCGCAGTTTTGGGGTCGCCTTGCACAAACGACATGCCAATCGCGGCAGCATCCAAAACGGGCACGTCAAGGCGCGCCCTGCCAAGCGAACGCCCCGCCATGACCGCATACGGGATAAACGACAGGAGATTCCACGCGAACGAAAGCAGCCGAGGCAAGAACCACCTGCGCATGAAATACGTGCCGGCAAGCCAAGCGATATCGAGCAGCAGCTGGCGGGTTTGCACAGACGTGGAAACCGAATGCGTATGCCGAGCCTCCTCGATCGCTTGCGAATCTATGTCGCAGAGCCATTTCATGACGCGCAAGCGCGTCGAGCTACCCGGCGCGTACGTCACGGCGATTTCGCCGATACGCGGGTACACGCGCGCCGACGCTATGTCCGGGCACTCGTCAAGAACCGCCTCAAGAGGCCCCATATCGTCAGCCGGAACAGGACCGATGAGCTTGACGCGCAACCGCCCGGGAATCTCTTTGGAAATGGTGTATTTCATACCGCGCTCCCTACCGCATGTTCAACGCAACCAGCAACGGCCGCGCAAAGCCGTCCTCGGCACGACAATAGGCCCGCACGCACGCCCCCTCACGTGCATGCGGGCCCCTCGATGAAGCGTTGGCGATTATTCGGCCTTCTTCGCTTCCTCGACCTCGGCATCAGAAACGGCGATGTAGCTTGCCTCGGCTACGAGGTCGTCGTATTCGGCCTTGGCTTTCTCGACGATGTTCTCGTATTCGTGCTTGGCCTTCATGCCCTGGGCCATCGCATGCGCATAGCCCTTCTTGGCGGTCGTGGACGTAGCGGCCTTGAGCCCCACCGTACCAATCAGAAAACCGAGCCCCGTAAAGAGAGCGTTCTTGGTTCCGCGCTCCATAGCAGCCTCCTTCAACGTTTGAAATACCTCTTCCAAACGACTGTAAACCCGCCGCATGCGGTTAGTCCAGGGTGACGCGCAAGCGTAACCCTCGTATTACTTTGCGCAGGTCAATAAGCCTTTTCGCAACCTTCGGCTAACTCGTGAACCATGCTAGAATGGCACCGAGTTCGGGTTTCGGCGCTTTGGCCGCCGACCATAATGGGAGGCTCCCTTTTGGTCGCCTGGATCGGGGATTGGAAGAGTTGCCGGGCTCCTTAGGACTGCCCTGCAACAAGAGAGCCGCTAGCACTATGCCACCATACGAGCAGAAGGAAGGCGACCCCCTGTTCTCATTGCCGCAATTCTGGATTCGCATGGTCCGCAGACATCTACAGGCATAGTTGCGAATACAATGGAGGTCATCATGAAACAGCACAAATACTGGGCAATCGCCACCGTCGTCTGCATGGTCATGACCTTATGGACGGGGCACAAGCGCAAATAGCAGAAACAGGAGCCCCATGAACTTCAACAACGTAACCTACGATAAATCATTCGGCACATCCAAGCAGCTCCCACCGTCGACCATGCCAGAAGTCGCATTTGCGGGTCGCTCGAATGTCGGGAAATCCTCGTTGCTGAACAAGCTCGTGGGGCAGAAGAACCTCGCCCGCGTCTCGCAGAAGCCCGGCAAGACCGCGACGATCAACTTCTTCCTCGCAGGCGACGCCTATCTCGTCGACCTGCCCGGATACGGCTATGCCCAAGTTTCGAAAACCGAGCGCGAACGCTGGGCCGAGCTCATCGAAGGCTATTTCAACCAGGAACGCGACTTCGCGCTCGTCTGCTCGCTCATCGACGTGCGCCACCCCGCAAGCGAGCTCGACGAGAACATGGTCAACTTCCTCATCGAAGCCGACCTGCCCTTCCTCATCGTGCTCACGAAGGGCGACAAGCTCTCCAAATCCAAATGCAATCAGCAGCGCGCCGCGATCAAACGCCAATTGCAGCTCCCCGACGACGTCCCCATGATCATCACCTCGTCCCTCAAAGGCGACGGCATGGACGAACTACGCCGCACAATCAAATCCTACGTCGAACGCTAAGCCACGAACCCCTCGTCCGCGATGAGCCCCTCCCCATCGGCCGCCGCCGTCGCAAGCGCATCGCAGCGTTCGTTCTCGTCGTGCCCCGCATGGCCCTTCACCCAATGGTACGTAACCTGATGCGGCTCCACGGCGGCCAGCAGGCGCTTCCACAAATCGACGTTCTTCACAGGCTGCTTCTGGGAATTCTTCCATCCGCGGCGCAGCCAACCGGCAATCCAGTTGTCGTTGAACGCCTTGACGACATACTGCGAATCGGAATAGAAATCGACGACACACGGCCCCTTGAGCGCCTCGAACCCCACGATGGCGCCGAGGAGTTCCATGCGGTTGTTCGTCGTCTTCGCATACCCCTGCGAAAGCTCGCGCTCGTGGGCGACGCCCTTCGCGTCTACGTAGCGCAGCACCGTCCCGTAACCGCCGGGACCAGGATTGCCGCGTGACGACCCATCCGAATATATCTCAACATGCTTCAAAGCCATATCGTTCCCCTTGGAACAAAACGGCGGCGCGACACCCGCATGGCACCGCACCGCCGCCTCGCAGTTCGTATTCAAACAAGCGCTACCGCACGGCGCTGCCCTAGTACCGCACGAAGATCATGCCCGACTGCACCGGGCCGATGATGACGCCCACGCCATAGGTCGAGGCGTGAATCATCTGGCCATCGCCGATGTAAATACCGGTATGACTCCAGTTGACGGCAATATCACCAGGCTGCGGGTTGGAAACCTGCGGCCAGCCCATGAACGTGTACGTCGTGCCGAGGCGCTCGTGCACGCCCGTCAGGCAGTAGCTCACCAGACCCGAGCAATCGTAGCCGCCCGGCCCGACGGCACCCCATACGTACGGAGCGCCCAGGCAAGCATAAGCGCGGCTCACCGTATCGCTGCCCCCTTCGTAGGCAGGCTCGCTCGCGGGCTCGCTTTCCTGTTCCTCGGCCTCTTCGGCCTGGCCCTCTTCGGCCTCTTCGCCTTCAGCGTCCTGGCTCTCGGCCTCTTCACCCTCTTCGCCGGAATCTTCGCCTTCACCCGACTCCTGCTCCTCGGCTTCTTCCTGGGCAGCTTGCGCGGCGCGCTCGGCCTCCTCGGCCTCGGCTTGAGCCTGCGCAGCCGCGAGCACGGCGGCCGCACGCGCAGCCTCCTCGGCTTCGCGGGCCTTGCGCTCTTCCTCGAGCAGCTCGGCCGCCTCGGCGCTCAAGCTGTCGTACGTTGCCTGCATTTCCGCGACCGTGGTCTGAGCCTGAGCGGCGGCTTCTTCGGCCTCTTGGGATTTCTTTGCGGCTATCTCGGCCTGTTCCTCGAGCACCTTGGCTTGCTCTTCGGCCTCGACCTTGAGGTCGCGCTGTTCGTCGACCATATCAGCGTCGTTCTGGTTCACGCGATTGGCCATGTCGAGGCTTGTCGCGAATTCCTCGAACGTACGCGCGCCAAGCACCATGTCGAGGAACGACACGCCGCCCGTACGGTACATTTCGCGAGCGCGCTCGTTCAGGCGCTCCTGCAGATCGCCCAGCTCCTCGGTGATCTCGCCGATGCGCGCTTCGGCTTTGTCGCGCTTTTTCTCGGCGTCTTCCTGCGCAGCAACCGCCTCGCCATATTCTGCAGAGAGCCTATCGAGCGATTCCTGCATCGCAGTGAGGTTGGCCAGAGCTTCTTCGGCTTCCGCCTGCTTCTCGGCGGCAGTCACCGCATGAGCCGATGG
>CAMPAJ010000064.1 GCA_946631805.1 uncultured Eggerthellaceae bacterium | reverse complement strand
CGGGATTGTACGGCTTCACCATCGGGAGCACTGTCTCGTCGTCAGCCTTTGGAGCATCCGTGACTACCTTGCTCGCAAGGGCTTCCTGCATCATGCTCGCCTTGATGTTGTTTTTCACATCGTCGACAGTCATGCCCTCTTCCTGAATCTGGCTCACGAGCGTCTCTTCGCCGCCAGCCTGCTCGGCGTACTCGGCAAACTGGGCATCGACTTCCTCGTCGGTGACTTCAACGCCGTTTTCCTTGCATGCTTGCTCGATGAGCTCGTTCGTGGCGAAGTAATCGATCGTTGCCTCGCGCAGCGATTCGGGCGTGTAGCCCGCGCTCACGAGCCACTCGGCAAAATCGGCATCTTCTTCGTAGCCTGAAGCAGCGCGGAACCCTGCGATGTAGTTTGTCACGTCGTTCTCGCCGATAGCCGTACCATTAACGGTGGCAGCAACGCCACCCGACAAGTCGGCATCCGACGCCCCGCCCGACGTCATGCTCAAGAACGAGGGCAAGCTCAGCAAAACGCCCAGGATGAGGGCCAAGATGCCGACGATGACCAGGTCCCCGATACCCGTGGCCTTCTTGGGCTCGGGCGCAGCAGCTGCCTGCGCCGCGTCGGCGGCCTCCTCGACATGTTCTGCTTCGGCCGCCTCGACCGCAGGCTCTTCGGCCTGGCCTGCTTCATCCGCAACGGCATCGGCGGCAGCCTGCGCGGGGTCTTCCTCGCCAGCAGCAGCGTCTGCCGCAACGGCATCGGCGGCTTCCTCGGTTTCGGCAACGGCTTCTTGAGCCTCTTCTGCCGCTTCGGCAGCCGCATCTGCGACCTCGGCCTCGGCCTGCGCCGCGCCTTCGGCAATGGATTCCGGCGCAAGGTCTTCGGTCTTGCCTTCGATTTCTTCGCTCATCGCATCTCCTATCACGCTTGCAGATCACGTAGTCGCACACTAGTATTGCTAGTCTATTCTCGTTATCCTATACAACTTAAATCCAACACAAGAAACTCAGCACGATTCCTACGCACCCTCCACAACGCTTCCCCATTCTGCGCTGCCATTGGGAGCATGCTGGAAATGTGTATTTGGGGTCTGACCCAAAATACACATTGGACGGCAGGACGAGCGACCGCTCGGTGGGCGCTCGGGGCGACGGGGCAGTAACCCTAAAACCAAGCAAAAAGCCCACCGTCGCGCGCTCGCAAACAGTGGGCCAAAACATTTCGATCAAACGCACGCAAGCCTAGCAGATGCGCGGAAGCTGCTCCCCCACCAGCATATCGAGCACGCGACGCCCGCCAAACGCATTGCGCACGAACACGGCTGGCCCGCGCTCGGCGTTGAGCGGTCCGACGCTGCCGATGATGGCCGCATCGGCCCCGTAGCGATTCGCACGCATGGCGTCGAGCGCCGCCTGCGCCTGGTCGGCCGGCACGACGCACACCATCTTGCCCTCGTTCGCCACCTGCAGCGGGTCGTAGCCCAACATGTCGCAGGCACCGCGCACGGCATCGCGAACGGGGATAGCCTCTTCCTCGACCTCGAACGTAGTGCCCGATTGGGATGCGAGCTCGTTGAGCGTCGAGGCCAATCCGCCGCGCGTGGGATCGCGGAAACAGCGCACGCCGGGCGCCGCTTGCAGCACGTCGGCGATCAGATGGTTGAGCGGAGCCGCATCGGAGCACACATCGGCCGTGAACGACAACGACTCGCGGCAGCTCATGATGGTAATACCGTGATCGCCGAGCGTACCGCTAACGAGCACCACGTCACCAGGCTGGCACTTTGCACCGCCGAGCTCGACTCCTGCAGGCACGCGGCCAACGCCGCTCGTGTTGATGAACACCCCATCGCCATGTCCGCGGTTGACAACCTTGGTATCGCCCGTCACCAGCGCTACCCCCGCCTCGCGCGCAGCGTCAGCCATGCTCGCGCAGATGCAGCGCAGGTCCTGTATGGGATACCCTTCCTCCAAGATGAACCCGCAGCTCAGGTACAGCGGTTCGGCGCCGCTCGTCGCCACGTCGTTCACGGTACCGCAAACGGCGAGCCGCCCTATGTCGCCACCTGGGAAAAAGTGGGGAGACACAACGAAGCTGTCCGTCGAAAACGCGATTTTCTCGCCGGGCTCGAGCGCCGGCAAGACGGCAGCGTCGTCGCCTTGCCGCAATTCGTCGCCGGCATACGCCTCGAAGAACACTTCTTCGATAATGCGCTTCATCATAGTGCCGCCACTGCCGTGGCCCAGAAGCACGGTTTCGCTCATGAAAAACTCCTTAGCTGGCGTTTGTCGCCAACGTTATAGCATGGTGCCAACGGTCGTTATGGTAAGACCGCTATGCTTGACGCCCTTCGTGCCTATGATCCGATCGGCCACGGAACGTACGTCCGTGGTCTCGCCCCGCAAGACGATAACCTCCAAACAGCTGTCCTCGTCAAGGTGCACATGCATCGAGGACACGATAAGCCCCAGGTGGGAATGCTGGATGTTATGAAGCGTCTCCTGAACGTCGCTGGCATGATGGTTGAACACGATGGTCAGCGTGCCCACAACTTCGGTGCCTACAGCCTCGCTTCGATTGCGCACTAGAGCGTCGCGAACGAGGTCGCGTACAACTTCGCTTCGATTCTTCGCCACGCCCCGTCGCGCCACGAACTCGTCGAACTGCATAAGAAGGCCCTCGGGCATGGCTACCGAGAACCTAACGAGCTGTTCGCCTCCTGCTTGCTCCTGCATAACCGCGCCTAAACAAGCTGAACGGTCACGCCGGACGAACCGGCCGCATCGTCTTCGAGCGCATCTTTCGCATCGTTTATGAGGGCGCGCGCCTCGTCAAGGAGCTCCTGCACGGAGTGCAGCTTGTCGTCTACCGTGGTGAACCCGGCGTCGCCCGCCTGGTGCGCAAGGCGGTGAACCCAACGACGCTCAAGCGCAATGTGGTCGTCGATCTGGGACATCATCTGCTCAAACTGGCCTGTGTTTACTCCATTAGTGCACATGTTCAACTCCGTTCCGCCGCCCATCGGACGACCTGTGTTCTTGCGGCGGCTTCTGCCCCGAGCTTTGAGCCCTTGGCTTTGACGTCGCTCGTCCTATCACTATGCCAACCGTTCGCTTTGCAAACAAATCGGCCACGCCCCGCGAAGGGCTTCCTGCGCGCTGCTATTATTGAGTGCGTTAAGAAGATACACCGAAACTCAAGGCTCGTGTGAATAATATGGGCTATCGTAACATATTCGAAGCGGGAGCGGTCGAAATCACCGAATTGCTCGCCGATTACATCGAAGGCGACGCCGTTGCCGGTGCAAGCATCGCCTTGGTCATAAGCGAGCGCCCAGCTAGCGGCGCAGCGCGCGACGCCATCCAAAAATCACTTGTAGCCTTAGAATTTGGAAAGGGCGCCTGCACGTACGCCACGCTGCTTCCCCTCGACCAGAGCCAGGAAGGCGCCGATATCCCGCTCGATGAGCAAATGCTGTTCTTGCTGGTCGAAGGCCTCGACCCGCTATGCGTCATAGCCGCCGACCAACGCAGCGCGACGCTCCTGGGCGAAGCGTACCGCACCACGCTTCCCCTTGATTCAGCCGCACGCGTATTCGGCCGCCCGTCCGCCCTGTTCGAGAACCTGGACGCGCTTTTGCAAACCCCCGAAGGAAAGCAAAAAGCCTGGGCCCTGTTCAAAACCCTCCCTCAAATGCATTAAAGGGGACTGTCTCCTTTAATGCATCCTCGCGCTTAGCGCCAGCGGGTCAGACTCCGCTCCACGATGTCGAACAGCGCATACAACGCAACGCCGAGCACGGCCATGGCGATGATGCCCGCAAACATACGCGGATAGTTGACCATGGACCACGATTGCATGATGAAATAGCCCAAGCCCGTGGAACCCGCCATTGCCTCGGCAATGAACAGAACAGCGATGGCGGTACCCACGCCGATGCGCAGCGACGTGAATACGGCCGGCATCGTGGCGGGAATAGCGACGTGGCGATACTCGTCGAATGCGCTCCCGCCCAACGCGCGCACCGAAAGAACAGCGCTTTCGGGAACAGCGCGCACGGCATCGCGCACAGCTACGAGCACCTGGAAGAACACCGTCAGCGAAATGAGCACGATCTTGGGGGCGTCGGCCAAGCCGAGCAACACGAGCAAGATGGGCAGCAGCACAACCTTGGGAATGGGGTACAGCACGTACAAAACCGGCGCGAAAAGGGTGTCCAGCACTTTGGAGCGCGCGCACACCTGCGCGATGGGAACCGCAAGTGCCGTGCCTATGAGCAGAGATGCAACGACACGGTATGCGCTCGTCCAGAAGAACGGCACGAGCACCTCGACGTTGGCAGCCAGCACGGCCACGGTATCGGCGGGCGTCGGCAATGCGGGCGAATTGACCGCAAGTGCCGTAAGCCACCAGCCGGCCACGATGAACACGATAGCGAACACGTACCCAACGATCTTGCGAAGAAGCGGATTCACATCATCACCGCCCCTCAGAAGGCTCGATGCCCTGGGCCAAGGCGTTGCGCAGCACGTTGCACAAGGCCGCGAACTCGGCGGAATCGCGCCAGCCGTCACGCCCGACATGGGGATTCTCGATATCGGCGACGAGCGTGGCAGGACGCGCGCTGAACACGAGAATGCGGTCGCCCAAATAAACCGCCTCCTCGATGGAATGCGTGACGAGCAGCTGGGTGTGATTGCGCGAGGTCCAGAGTTTGAGCAGCGTGTCCTGGAGCGCCTCCCTCTGCAAGGCGTCAACCGCAGAAAGCGGCTCGTCCATCAAGAGCAGATCGGCGTCCATCGCGAGCGCCCGCGCCAAGGCCAGCCGCTGGCGCATGCCGCCCGAAAGCTCCTTGGGGTACGACTTTTCGAACCCTTCCAAACCCACTTGCGAAAGCGCATGCCGCGCATGCTCGAGCGCTTGGGCCTTTGGCACCTTGCGAATCTGGAGCCCCAGCATAGCGTTCTGCAGCACGGTCTTCCAAGGAAGCAGGCCCAGGTCCTGGGGGATGAGCGCGGTTTCGCGTCGGGGCTTTTCCACAAGCTGCCCGTTGACCGCTACCTTCCCGCTCGTCGGATCGAGCACGCCTGCCGTCAAACGCAATATGGTCGATTTCCCGCAGCCAGAAGGTCCTATGAGCGCTACCGACTGGCCAGCGGGAACAGTTACGTGCAAGTCGTTGAGAACCTCGAGCGTGCCCGCCCCGTCATCATAGGTAAGGCTAACGTGGTCATAGACGATATGTGCGCCCTGCTGCTCCATCGCCATTATTTGATGTGGCCGAGGAAGTCCTTCGTGCGGTTGTGCTTGGGATGGTCGAACACCTCGCTTGGCGAGCCCTCCTCGACTATGACGCCGCCCTCCATGAAGATGACGCGGTCGGCGACCTCGCGCGCGAAGCCCATCTCGTGCGTAACCACGACCATGGTCATGCCCGCCTCGGCCAAGCTGCGCATGACGTCAAGGACGCCGCGCACGAGCTCGGGATCGAGCGCC
This sequence comes from uncultured Eggerthellaceae bacterium, assembly GCA_946631805.1. Next base: position 2,894 of record CAMPAJ010000064.1, on the reverse strand, counting down.
GACGTCGCCTCGTCGAACAGCATGACGTGCGGGTCCATGGCGAGTGCGCGGGCGATGGCCACGCGCTGCTGCTGGCCACCCGAAAGCTGCGCGGGAAGGAAGTCGGCGCGGTCCGCCAGCCCTACGCGCGCGAGCTGCTCGAGCGCGATGCGTTCGGCTTCCTCGGCGGAGCGCTTGAGGACCTTGCGCTGCGCTAGCATGACGTTTTTCTTTGCCGAAAGATGCGGGAAGAGGTTGAACTGCTGGAACACCATGCCCACATGCTCGCGCAGCTTGTCGACGTTCGTGCCCGCACCGGTGATTTCTTCGCCCTCTATATATATGTGACCGCCCGTGGGCTTTTCGAGCAGGTTGATGCAACGCAGCATCGTCGACTTGCCCGAACCGGACGGGCCGAGCACGACGACGACCTCGCCGCGTTTGACATCCACGTTGACGTCGCGAAGCACCTCCGTGTCGCCGAACGACTTGGAAAGATGCTGAATGCTTACCATGATGTCGGATTCCGCCACGACATCCCCTTTCGAATCATTTCAGTACCGAAGAATTCAGTATAGTTTACAAACGCACGCGAGAAAACGATGCGACAAAAAAGCCAGCTCTCGTTTGGCGGGAACACTCCAGAACGTGCTCCGCCCCATCGCCCCAAGCGCGTTCGGTGCTGCCCGATTTGGTTCGCTCGCACTCCGAGCGCAGCGCGGCACGGCGCGGCAAAAGCCCAGCCTTTACGCCTTCCGAAAAACGAGCGCTGATACAATGGCAACTATGAAAACGAAGCTACACGACATGCATTGCCATCTGGACTTTATGACGAACGGCGAAGAGGTCGCAACACAGGCGGCCGCGGCCGGGACGCTCTTGTTCGCCAACACCGTAACGCCCGACGGGTGGCTGGCTGCGCGTGCGCGCTTTGCCGGGTTTGGCAACGTGCGCGTTGGATTCGGCATGCATCCCTGGTGGGCTTCGGAGGCGCCGCGGGGCATCGCCGATGTGCTCGACGAGCACGACCCCGCCCACGTGGGCGAAATAGGCCTGGATTTTGGGACGCGTCATGCCTCGACCGGACCCGAGCAAGTCGCAGCGTTCACGGCGATTGCGCGTTGGGCGGCAGAGCAGGGCGAAAAGCTCCTATCGATCCACGCCATCAAATCGGCTGGCGACGTGCTCACCATATTGCAGGACGCCGGCGCGCTCGAGTCGTGCACCTGCATCCTCCATTGGTACAGCGGACCGAGCGACCTGCTCAAACGCGCAATCGACGGCGGGTGCTACTTTTCGTGCGGACCGCGTATGCTCGCAACCAAACGCGGACGCGAATACGTAAAGGCCATCCCCGCCACGCGTTTGCTGTTGGAGACAGACGACCCACCCGAGCAGGGGCAACCGTACTCGTACGCCGCGCTGCGCAATAACCTCGCGCAAGCGGGTAGGCAAATCGCCGCCATCAAGGGAAACGAGGCACTTGCCGTTATCGACGAGACGACGCGAAAGCTTTTGGGCGCAATCTAGCATCGCGAGCCACACTGCAACAACTCTTGTGCGTGACGGTGCCGTCAGCCGCCGTGGTGGAGAACCCGAAATCGGGCACGTCGTTGCGTATCCACTCCCGCTTCGCCTCGTCCCATTCCACAAGCTCGCGGTTGGGGTTCCACGGCTTGCCGTTGGCGTCGGCCGAGGCGCGGTTGTAGATGATGCGGCGGTTGGCCGGCCAGCTGAACGCCCAGCTGGGGTACAGGGCGACTCCGCCCGGATCGATATCGTCAACCGCAACCATGTTCTTGCCGTTGACGCCGTCTTCGGAGTCGATGCGCGTATGGCGGCGCGCCGGTGGAGGCGTAGGTCTTGTAGACCAGCTCGAGCGTTTCGGCGTCCATGCCGCAGATGTTGGTGTATTCCTCGGTGTTGACGAGCTTCCAATCGTCAGCCGCCTCGCCTTCCATGGCGAAAGCGGTCGATTGGGTGGAGAGCTCATACGCCATTGAACCCGCGAAGGCCAAAGCCGTAGCTTTGAAGAACCCCCTGCGTGTCAATTCCGTAGGGTAAGACTCCTTTCTCTCGCCCTCGTTAATTCGGCTCGCCGACTACCTCCGAAGCCGACGCGCCCCACATGGCGCTAATACTTCCCCAATTGCGCACATGAAAAACTAGACTCTGAATGAGCCCGTTACGTCGATGGTGCCAGCGATTAGTGCGAAATGCACATACGGAAATAATATAAGTCGGGTTGTCGGCAAACGGAAAGGCGTCCCTTGGTTTACCTCGCGAATTGTCCTTGTTCAGAGCCGTTCATACCGCTGATGCACGCAGCCAGGTTAGGTATATCAGCTAAAACCCGTCCGGACTCGTTGAAAACAAGCCACCAGCTCGTTTGAGGGCGCTCGGCCTTTGGAAAACTTCTTTCGACTTATTATAATGAGCAAAATCATCTAGTAGACGAAAGCGAGGATCCGTGGCAAACAGGGGACTAGGCAAGCCCGCCAACGAGACATGCGTGCTCGTTACAGGCGGAGCTGGATTTATTGGCAGCCATACGTGCGTCGAGCTGATGAACGCAGGTTATCGGGCAGTTATCGTGGACGATTTGTCCAATTCATCGGAAACCGCCGTCGAGCGCATCCGCACCATCACCGGCGCCGACGAGGAGCACTTGGAATTCGTGAAAGCCTCGATTTTGGATCGAGATGCGCTCGAGGGCATTTTCCAGACGCACAGCATCGACGCGATCATTCACTTCGCAGGCTTCAAGGCCGTGGGCGAAAGCGTCGTCAAGCCGCTCGAATACTACTGGAACAACATCGCGGGCACGCTCGTGCTCTGCGACGTGGCACGTGCGCACGGATGCAAGAACATCGTGTTCAGCAGCAGCGCCACCGTGTACGGCGAGCCCGAATTCG
>CAMPAJ010000063.1 GCA_946631805.1 uncultured Eggerthellaceae bacterium | reverse complement strand
CAACGATGTAATCCCCGATGTGCCCGACCGGGTTGGGCGCATCGGCACGCCCAACCCGGTCGGGCATGCCGTTGAGCATATTAGCCGTTGTTCGAGCGCTCGGCGATACGCGCATTCGCTCTTGATTATGCCCACGTCGCGCCCAACGAGGGTGGGTGCATCAGTCGCCGTTCAGGCGCTCGATAACACACGCCTTCGCCTCAAGAAATTTGGGCGTCAGGGCAAATTCTTCCAAGCTCATCGCGCGAGATCGACCTGGCTCAATCTTGTCTATGACCGTAGCGGGGCCATCGGGCGCTCCCGAATCCGATGCCTTGCCCAGGACGTACACGACATCGCCCATAATGCAAGCCTCATCTGGATCGTGAGTGATCATGAGCGTGGTGAGGCCCAGCTCGCTCGCTTGCTCCCTGAACCAGGCGCGCATATCGGTCCGCGTGATGGCGTCGAGCGCCGAAAACGGCTCATCGAGCATGACCACGTCGTTGCCCATCAGACACGTGCGCAAAAACGCTGCGCGTTGACGCATTCCCCCCGAAAGCTGCGAAGGCCATTTGCCGGCTGCATCTTCGAGACCGAACCGCGCCAAAAGCGGGCGCGCCTGCTCGCGGGCTGCGCGTTTTGGCATACCGCGCAGCGTAAGCGGCAAGCACGCGTTGTCGAGCACGGTCAAGCTGGGCAGCAGCAAATCCTTCTGCAACATGTAGCTCACGCGACCCGGGACGCCGGTCACGTCCTCGCCATGCAGAAGCACACTCCCCTCGCGCGGCTGGGTAAGCCCGGCAAGCGCATGCAGCAACGTGGTCTTTCCCGTCCCGGATTTGCCTACCAAACAGACCATCTGACCCGTCGGGATCTGAAAATCGATTCCAGCAACGATTGGGGGCCCATCATCCCAAGCCAACGTAAGACCGCGCGCCTCGAGTGCAGGCGGTTGCTGCTTCGCATCGGCATTCATCCCGTTAAGCTCCATCTTTCATTCTTCATGCGCAAACAATCGAAAGCCCTATCAACCTTGGACAATTAGCCCCGGGCACACGTCCCGCTTACTTCAAGTACTCCATCGTGAAGCCGCTGGCAGGGTCGAACGGCTTTTCGGACAAATCGTTATCGTTGATCCACTGGTAGAACTTCGACCAGCGGGCCTTGTCGATAACGCCCCAGCTTTCCGCGTCGGCAATATAAAGCGGCGAAAGGATGCTCTGAGCCTCCTGAATCAGCGCGGGATCGAGTTCCGGCACGGCCGAGCACAGGATATCGGCCGATTCCTGGGGATTCTGCGCCGCAAATTCGTAACCGCGCTTCGCCGCGCGCAGGAACGCACGCACGACATTGGGATTGTCGGCTGCGAATTTGTCGTTAACGGCGATGACCGGCGAATAGAAATCGAACACCGGGTCCATATCGCCGAACGCAAAGTAGTTGACCGGGTAGTTCTGCAGGCGAGCGCTTGCTACCGCCCACCACTCATACACCCACACGCAATCGTACATATCGCTCTTGAGGCCCATGACATCGTCATCAACCGCATAGGGCACGAGCTTGACGTCATCAAACGATGCGCCGTCCTTTTCGACGAGCGTCTTGATGGTCGCCTGCTCGATGGGAAGCTCCCAGGTAGCGTAGCGGTGGCCTGCCATCTTCGCCGGGCTTGTGATGCCATCCTCCTTGCGGCTCATGATGCCGCTCGTGTTGTGCTGCACGACGGCTGCCACGGCGGTGTACGGCATGGGCTGCGAAGAGCCCAGGCTATTGGCCATATAGTCCTGATAGGTCATGCCCATGTCGGCCCCGCCAAGGCCGATGACCGCATCGGAGCCATCCTCGGGAACGGGCATGAACTCGACTTCGATCCCCTCTTCCGCGAACCAGCCTTTCTCCTGGGCAACATACAGACCCGTATGGTTCACGTTAGGCGAATAGTCCAGCACGAATGTCACCTTGGTAAGCGAGCCAGCCGATGCCGATGCGTCTGACGAGCTCGTCTGAGCCTGGCCGGATCCCGACTCGGCTTGCCCCGAGCTTGCCGTTGAACTTCCCGAAGCACCCTGCGCACAGCCCGCCAGGGCAAGCGCGGCAACCAGCGCAACGCAGGCCGCCATCAACGAAACAACGCGTTTGTTCCTCATACCATTCCCCTTCCGCCGCTCGCGAGCGGCTCCCGTTTTCATAACCTTCGCTTCCCTTACTTCTTTTCCTCGCGCTTCCACGGCAGGCAAGCCCTTTCCAACAAGCCCACAAGCCCCAAAAGAGCCAGCGAAAGCACGCTGATAACCAAAATCGACGCGAACATCTTGTCGTACGAGAACGATTTGCGCACACGCGTCATGTACACGCCGAGGCCCGAGAAACCGCCGAGCCATTCGGCGATGACCGCTCCCACGATGGCGTACGTCGCGCTGATCTTGAGCCCCGAGAAAAACGGCTCGGCTGCAGCTGGCAACTTGACGTAGCGAAACACCTGCCAGCTGCTCGAATGCATCAGGCGCATGAGGTCGAGTTGGTCGGGATCGACCGAACGGAATCCCGAAACGAGCGACACCGCCACCGGGAAGAAGGTCGTGAGCATGATAAGAAGGATCTTTGGAAGCAGGCCATACCCGAACCACAGCACCATGAGCGGCGCTATGGCAATGGTCGGTATGGTCTGCGAAACGGTGATTATCGGTTGGAATGCCAGGTAGAGCGTCTCGAAACGGTCCATGAGCACTGCGACCACGAACCCCAGCGCGACGCCACCCGCAAGGCCGATAGCCGCCTCGGCGAGCGTCGTGAGCGTATGCTCCCAGATAAGAGGCGCGTCGTTCACGAGAGCTGCGACAACCTGCGTCGGCGACGGGAGCATGAACGCGGGCACCAGGCCGAACCGGCACACGAACTCCCAAACCGCGAGCAGCACGAGCACGGCAACGATGGGAATGACTTTTCTTTTGACGGATAGCTCCATGTAGCATTCCTACGCCAGCATTATCTGGATCAGGTTCTTGGGTCGTGACGATAACGCGCCACCTCTCAGCCGGACTTAATCCAGCTCCCCTTTGGATTGTTGAAGTATAGCAGAAACCGATGGGGGATGCGCTTGCAACTTGTTTCAACATGTGTTTTTGCGCTTTTGAATGCGAAAAGCGGACAGGGCTTGCAAGAGCGCATAAGCCCTGTCCGCACGTTTTCTAAGCTTAGAAAAGAAGCTTGCTCTGCTTGTCGATTTCTTCGGTAAGAGCATCGTACACGCCTGGGAAGGATGCGAACGCATCGCCCTGAGAGGCACCGGGGATGAAGTAGAGCTTGCCGCATTCGGTGCAAACGCGCTCAACCTCGGCCGCAACCTCTTCGCGCGTCCAGCCAGGATGATCGACGGCCGAAGAGTCGATGCCGCCCATGAAGCTGAGCTGCCCGCCGTATTTCTGGATAAGCTCGGGCACGTTGTTCGACTTCATGACACCCTGCCAAATGTCCATGCCCATCTCGATCATCGACGGCACAAGCGTCGCCGCGTACGAATCGGAATGGTGAACGATGACCTCGACGCCGCGTTCCTTGTAGTAGCCGTACACGGTCTTGTAGGCTGGCAGGATAAACTCGCGGAACATATCGACCGACATGAAAGTCGATTGCTGGGTGCCCCAGTCGTCATGATGGAACAGCGCATCGGGATGGTAGTGGTCGCACAGTTCCTTCGCGTATTCCAGCTCCCAATCGGTAATGTAGTCGATGAGCTCGTGCATGCACTCGGGCTCCTCGTAGAAATTAGCCATGCAATTCTGAATCTCGAGCAGGTAATGGATCTGCTCGAAGATGCCCGGGAACACCATCGGCGTAACGAACAGCTCATCGCGATCGATGGCATTGACCATGTCGACGAACGGTTTCCAGTCGGAATCGGGATACTTGACCTTTGGTGCATGGACGAACTCGCGCCAACGGGTGATGTCCTTGCACACGATCGTTTCTTCGTTATGGATGGGGAAGGCGCCTATTTGATCAGCGCCCCATTCCTGGGTAACGCCCCACGAATTGACGGCCGGACCCTGTCCAGGCATCGGATAGGGGCTGTTCACGAAATACGGAGATTCCTTGATAAGTACGAACGGCTCGAATTGGTTCACGAATCGATCGGGGTTTCCACCATGAATCGTCTCGAGCAGGTTTTGCTTCTTGGTTAGCACGATATCCTCCCGCCAGTAATCAGCATCATATGGCTTGCGACAATACGACAGCCTCCGCAGATACAGTAATCAGCGACATAGCTCATCATATTCAACTAGTATTGGGAAAGCGCTTTACCTTGATGACTTTACTTTAGAACAGGCATTACTAGATTCATAGTCATTATTTTGTTGCATTATTACACTTTGAATAATACATTTTATATTATTGTTTATATATTGCCGTACGATAGCTATGCGCCAGGTGCTTGGAGAGCGCTGCCACTCCTCCCACAATCGTCCAACCCCGTTCGTCCGAGTAAGGCAAAGGATCTCGCATGAACATCACCCTTGAATACATCGCCGATCATCTAACGGTTATCCCAGTTTCACTGGAAAAGGGGCGAAGGGCGTCGACGCACTCCGTCTGGCTACAAGCCATACACTACGATTCCCAAACCGAATTCGAGCCTCAATTCATTCTGTTCGGCACTGCGGAAGCTTTTGACATACCGCTCAGAGGGCGCGGCATCATCTCGATTGGGAGGCCATCTGAACGGATATGCAGGAACAACGACGTGCTCGTCCTACCCTCTGACTGCAATGCAGAATCCACGATGCGTGAAATCCAAAAACTCATCCTCAACCTAAACCTTTGGGAATCCGACCTCGTGGAAATCTTGCGAAACGATGCGGACGAATCGCAGCAAGGGGTACTGGACGCCCTGTTCAAAAGAGCATCCGAGCTGTTGCGGAATTCCATCTTCTTCCATGACGAGAACTTCTACCTACTCGGCAACTCCGAGCCAGGGGGCATCTTGGGAAAAACGCGCTGGGAATACGACGAAAGGCGCGGCGGCTACACGCTTCCGATAGACATACTCAACGAATTCAAGGTAAACGAGGAGTACCAGCAAACCATGCATGCGCATGGGCCCCAGATGTTCTCAGCCGATATGTTCGGCTATCGAATCATGTACCAAAACATCTGGGACGGCGATCGGTATAGGGGAAGAATCTGCGTTAACGAACTGGATGCAGAGTTTTTCGAAAGCGATTACCTGTTATTGGGCAGGCTAGCCGACCTCGTGCACGATTCATTCCGCCAACGCGAAGCTGGCTCCTATCGTCAAATGCTTTCGATGACCAACTTGATCGCCCGCATGATTGGCCAAGAGTCCATACCTGAGGCGCAAACCTCAGAAATCCTTTCGCAATACGGCTGGAGGCTCGACGACCGCCTGTTCTGCGCCTGTTTGTTCCCGGAAGAACGCGACGTCAACACGAACGCGCTGCAGTACTATTGCACGATGCTGACCGGCCGATTCCCCCATAGCTGCGCGTTGGTCAACGGGTTGAACATCGTCGTGGTGATCAACCATGAGCGAAGCGGCATCACATTGGCAGACTTCAGACGCGATATAAGCTTGATTTTGCGTGATGGGCTGCTAAAAGCCGGCATAAGCACGATCGTGCCCAACTTCTCGGATATCTATTTTGCTTATAGGCAAGCTGTTTGCGCATACGAAACCGGTAAAAGCAAGTATCCCGAATTGTGGTGCCTGGGTTTCGAAGACGTTTGCATGGACTACCTCGTCGCGCAAATGATCCAGGAGTTCCCGGCCAGGCATCTGTGCAGCCCCGACCTGTACGCGCTCAAAGCCTACGACGAGACCCATACGTCCGAACTGTACAAAACGTTTCGGTGCTACCTTCAAAACGATCGGAACCTCGCCCGCACTGCCGGGCTCCTCGACATCCACCGAAGCACGCTGCTATTCCGCATGCGGAAAATCGACGAGATCGTGCAGTCGGACTACACCGACTACGAGACGCGCTTTTACCTGCAGCTATCTATACGGCTCATCGACGAGTACGACATATAAACACGTCGTTTCTTGAGCCAGAACGAAGTCGGGCCGGAGATGAAACCTCCGGCCCGCCTGCAAGTCTTCGCACGAGGCGCCTGCGCTTTTGGCCTAGCTACCCAAGCTCGATGAGCAACGCCTTTGCGATATTGGCAATGCCCGTGTAGAAACCCACGTCGTCACGGTCGATCAGATCGGTGCAGGCGCGCGGAATCCAGGTGTCCATATGCGCGGATTTGAACGAGGCTGCACGCTCGAGGTCGCCTGCGCGCAAAAGGTGCGCAAGAAGCGCCCATTCCATGGCGATGTGGTCTGCCGGCTCGTAGAAATTGGACGGAATAGCAAACCCGGCCGCCTCCATGACTTCCTTGACCTGGAAGAACTGCTCCGCATACAAGATGCGCTCGTCGTTCATGTAGCACGACCCCACAGGCTCGGTCGCCTTCGGCGTCACGCCCAGGAACAGCTCGGCGTACGAAGCGTCCAGATAATCGCGCCAGAGCGGCTTGTCATCCGCCTTGTCGTAGGCTTTGAGCGCCGAATCGAGCTGATGGGCCCCGCGTTCGGCGTACTTCTGTGCCTCGGGCACGAGCCCTGCGATGGGCGCCTGCACGTACATCCGCACCTGCTCCAGATACGCATCGTCAACTTCGTTTACAAAGGCGCGGCCCACGAGGTCGAGCACCTCGAGCAGTTGCGGCGTCACGCGCCCAGCCTCTATCGTCATAACAGTTCTCCGATCTGCCGACATCATCGGCCCCATATTCTAAACCAAGCCCGAACCGCATCACTCTCTTACCCAAGCAAGCACACTGGCTTCAAGCAATCGCGCTCCTTCTTCTTCCACAGGCATGCCTCCATCTCGTCGTAGCCGTGGAACGTATGCGTGGCCAGCGGCGAGGGGTCGAACTTGCCCAGCGAGATCATCTTCAGGTAGCGCTCGTAGATCTCGCGGCCACCCGTGACCTGCCAGCCGCGGAAATTGACGGTCTTCATGCCCGAATTCCAGGCAGGAACGGGAATGACCACGTCATCGTAATAAGCGTTAAGGCTGCACAGCTCGCCGCCGCCACGCGTGAGCGCCATGGCCTGCCCCACGGCCGAAGCCGGGCCGCCACACACCATCGTCACGTCAACACACCCGCCGTTGAGCTCCATGATCTGCTCGACCACGTCGCCGTCCTTGTAGCTGATGATGTCGGTCGCACCCCACTGCTTGGCGATTTCGATGCCAATCGGATTCGTGCCGATGGCGAAGATGCGGCCCGCACCCTTGAGCGCCGCTGCCGCCAGTGCGCACAGGCCCATCGGGCCGATGCCGAACACGGCCACGGTCGCGCCCAGATCGATGCGCGTGTTCTCGACGCCATGCCAAGCGGTGCCCACCATGTCGGTGACCATGACAGCCTGCGTATCGGTCACGTTGTCGGGGATTTTCGCACCGTTCATATCGCCCTCGCGCAGGCGGAAGTACGTCCCGTACACGCCGTCGCGCTCGAGGCACCAGTCGAAGGCCATGCCCCCGCGACTGAACTGCGGCACGCCCAGCTGCGCCTCGATGGATGACCAGCTCGGTGTAACGGGGGGAGCCAGAATGCGATCGCCGGGCTTGAAGTACTCAACTCCTTCGCCCACGCGCTCGACGATGCCGACGCCCTCATGGCCGACGAAGCGACCGACGGAAGGCGGCATGATCATGCTCTCGATGATCTCGTAATCGGTCTCGCACACCGAAACCGCCGTCGTCCGCACGAGGATCTCGCCCGGACCCGGCTCCACAACCGGCCGCTCGCCCAACTCGACGACGCCTTTCTCCTTGTGAATAAGACCTTTCATCATCTCCGTCATCGCATTCCCTCCTCACGAATCGCAATTCTTTTACCTACGCATCAAAGAGGACATCCCCCTTCAATGCATCCGCACCCCCGCAAGCCGAGATACCGCACGCACGCTCCATCCGTCCATTCCAGCATCGGAAAAGCCATCAAACCCAGCGCTCATGCGATACCCCGCTCGCGACATGACCAAAAGAGAGACTCCCCATTGGTCACATAGCCTCACCAAAAAAGGTAAGTATCGGATCACACACCCCACGCTAACCTCGCCCTCTTCCTCGGGCTGCCGTCCAAGCTCACTACCCCTAGAAGGCCGCACCCGAATCAACGAAAGCTTCGCCGATACACCCAACCAGGTTGGGTGTATCACGCAGCCCAAACGAGCACGAATCGCATCACCCGTCGCATCTTTTGCGCCGCCGCATTAAAGGGAAGGATGCCCCCTATGCTTCACCAGTCGGCGCAACGCAGCCCCGCGAGCCCGGGGTGGCGGATCTTGAGCGATCGGTGCAACGCAGCCCCGTGAGCTCGGGGTGGTGGGTCTTGAGCGATTCTGCAGCCACCGTTCCTGTAATCCACTTAG
>CAMPAJ010000062.1 GCA_946631805.1 uncultured Eggerthellaceae bacterium | reverse complement strand
CGCCCGAAATCGAGCAAATACTCGATATACCCGGCAGATTGGTGTTCACGCCGCATCTGGCCCCTCTGGATCGAGGCTTGCTTTCGACGGTCACCATCCCCTTGGGCGACGTTGCAACGACGCAGGCGGAGCTTGACAAACTGTATGAGGATTTTTATGCCGACAGCCCATTTGTGAGCGTGCTGACGGGCGGCAAGCAGCCCAAGACGTCGTCGGTCGCAGGCACGAATCGAGCCCATGTTGCCGCCGTGCTCAACGACCACGCGCACGTAATCGTCGCCACGGGCGCGATCGACAACATCGGCAAGGGCGCAGCTGGCCAGGCGGTGCAGTGCGCCAATATCGTGTGCGGACTCCCGGAGACCACGGGCCTTGCAGCCGTGGCCTCTCCGATGTAGGTGAGGAGTTTTCATGACTGCTGCACAAGGAGACGGCACGCAAGAATACGCTCCGCTCGCGCTTGCGGGAGGCGCGAGCGACCTTGAGGGCTTGAACGTCGTCGAGGGCGGCGGTGCCTCGAGCGCGCAGGGCTTTTCGGCCATTGGCATACATGCCGGTTTTCGGGCCAACCCTCAGCGTCGGGATTTAGCGCTTCTCGTGGCCGACGAACCGTGCGCTTGCGCCGCCACGTTTACGAAAAACGTGTTCTGCGCGGCGCCCGTGAGCGTGTCGCGCGAGCATCTGGACGGCGTTTCGTACGGAACGGCGCGAGCGCTGGTAGTTAATTCCGGGGTGGCTAACGCCGCCACGGGGAGCAAGGGAATCCAAGCCGCCGAATGCATTTGCGATATCGTCGGCGACGTGGTCGGCTGTCCGTCAAAAGAAGTTATGGTCGCGTCGACGGGCGTGATCGGCGTGCACGTGAACCTCGACACGTTCCGCTCGGGGGTCCCTAAAGCGTTCGAGGCGCTGCGCCCCGACGGCGGGGCGGAGGCGGCCCAGGCAATCATGACGACCGATACGGTGCCAAAAGAATGCGCGTACTCGTTTTCGGGCGATGAAGTGGGCTATCCTTCCAGCGTTTTCACGGTGGGCGGCATGTGCAAGGGCTCGGGCATGATAATGCCCAACATGGCAACCATGATTGCCTGCATAACGACCGATGCCCCCGTGCTTCCAAACGTGCTGCATGATGCGCTCGTGAAGGTCGTCAATTCCAGTTTCAACAAGGTGACGGTCGATTCCGATACATCGACCAACGATAGCTGCTACGCGTTCGCGAGCGGCGCCGCAGCGCGCGGCGGCGATCCGATTGAGCCCGGTACGCCGGCATTCGACCTGTTCGAGCGGGCCCTGATGGCGGTATGCCAAACGCTCGCCCGCAAGATGGCTTCCGACGGCGAGGGCGCGACGCGCCTCGTCACGGTCAACGTCGCAGGCGCGCAGACCGATGAGCAAGCCGATGCGGTGGCGCGCACCATTGCCAATTCGCCCCTCGTCAAGACCGCTATTTACGGGCATGACGCAAACTGGGGCCGCATTGCCGCGGCGGCCGGCCGCTCGGGTGCCGATTTCGCGCAGGAGGATGTCGACATCGACATCATGGGCATCCCCGTATTGCGCAAGGGGCTTCCCGTTCCCTTTGACGAAGACGAGGCCCTACGACGATTCGAGCGCCCGGAAATCGATCTGGACATCGATTTGGGCGCAGGAAACTCATCGACGACCATTTGGACGTGCGACTTTTCGCACGAGTACGTAACGATTAACGGAGATTACCGCACATGAAGTTCTCGAAAGATACGCGCCCGAACGGCGTTACCGATAAAGAAAGCGCCCAGCTGCTCGCCGAGGCGCTTCCCTGGATTAAAAACATCACCGGCAAGACGATCGTCATCAAGTACGGCGGCGCGGCCATGGTCGACCCCAAGCTGCGCGCCGACGTCATGGCCGACATCGTGCTGCTGAAGACGGTCGGAGTCAACCCGGTCATCGTGCACGGCGGCGGCAAGGACATCACCAAGGCGATGGAAGAGGCTGGCATACCCGTCGAGTTCAAAGACGGGCAACGCGTCACCACCGACGAAGGCATGGACATCGTGCGCACGATCCTTGCGGGCAAGGTGAATCAGGAGCTCGTGCGCGCCCTCAACGAGCATGGCAACATAGCGGTCGGCGTCAACGGCGTCGACGGGGGCATCATCATCGCCGAGCCGGCGTCGGCGGAGCTTGGCCGCGTGGGGCGCATCAAGCGCATCAACGGCGCGCTGCTCCAAGATTTGATCGATGCAGATTACATTCCCGTTATCGCCTCGGTCGCCATCGGCAACGATGGCGGGTATTGCAATGTCAATGCCGACGTGGTCGCGGGGCAGATTGCAGCCGCGACGGGCGCAACCAAGATCCTGTTCCTTACCGACGTCGATGGCCTGTACCTCGATTTCGACGACAAGGACACGCTTGTATCGCAGTTGACGCTCGACGAGGCCCGCGAGCTCGTGGAAGGCGGAACGCTTTCGTCCGGCATGATCCCGAAGCTGCGCTCGTGCGTGGCGGCGCTCGATGGCGGCGTGCAGAGCGCCTACATCGTAAACGGCACGATTCCCCACTCGATTCTTTTGGAGATGCTCACGCTTTCCGGCGTGGGCACGGCCGTATATGCCGACGGATCCGAGAACGATGCCAGCCATGCCGCTCTCGGCAATTTCGCGAGCAAGCTCCTCGAGAACAAGGCGGGCGTATCGGCCTAGCTCCGACGTGGCGAACCCCCATGCCGCTGCCCTGGTGTCCTAGCGGCCAGTGCGGGTAGACAATCGATGTGTGAAAGGACCTCTACGATCATGACGCTGAAGCAACAGCAAGATTTGGAAAGCAAATACGTGATGCATACGTTCGGCCGCAAGCCAGTCGAACTCGTGCGCGGCGATGGCATGCGCGTGTGGGATGACGAAGGGCGCGAGTACCTGGATTTCATCGGCGGCATTGGCGTTATATCGCTGGGCCACTGCCATCCCAAGCTTGTCGAAGCCGTTTCGGCTCAAGCTGCCAAGCTTATGCACGTAAGCAACTACTATTACATCGAAGGGCGCGGCGAGCTCGCCCAAAAGCTCTCGAACATGCTCAACGCACGCGTCGAGGAAAGCGAACGCGCCGACTGGCAGACGTTTTTTGCCAATTCGGGTGCCGAGGCGAACGAGTGTGCCATCAAGCTGGCGCGTCTGCGGGGACGGCTGCAGGCCGAGAAGGCCGGCAAGGCGGTGCCGCGCCTCATAGTCACGCTTGAGCGCAGCTTCCACGGGCGCACGCTCGCGACGCTTGCGGCGACGGCGCAGCCCGTCAAGCAAGAGATATTCCAGCCCTTGCCCGATGGCTTCGTTGCAACCCCCGCAAACGACGTCGACGCCCTCGAGCGCTTGTTCGAAGAATGCGGCGACCAGGTGTGCGCCGTAATGCTCGAGCCCATCCAGGGCGAATGCGGCGTGTATCCGTGCACTCAGGAGTTCTTGCAGGCGGCACGGCGCCTTACGCTCGAGCACGATGCCCTGCTCATGTTCGACGAGGTCCAGTGCGGCATGTATCGCTGCGGCACGTACCCGTTCGGCTTCCAGCATGCAGACGTTATGCCCGACGTCGTTACCATGGCAAAAGGCATAGCGGGCGGCGTGCCCATGGGGGCGTGCGCAGCGCGACAGGACGTAGCCTGCTTGTTCGAGCCAGGCGTCCACGGATCGACGTTTGGCGGGAGCAACTTGGCGATTACGGCTGCCAATACTGTCTTAGACACAATTCAGGAAGAGGGCATTGCGCAAAACGTCACCGAGGTCGGCGCTTACCTTCGCGAGCGCTTGGCCCAACTCCAGAACGTCGTCGAGGTCCGTGGGGTCGGCCTGATGGTTGCCGTCGATCTTGCGTCGCAATGCGATGCGCCGGCAATCGTTCTTGCGGCGCTGGACGCGGGGCTTCTGCTCAACGCGACGGGTCCGCACACGCTGCGTTTCCTTCCGCCGCTTGTTTGCGCGCGTGGAGATGTAGACGCTCTAATCGATAGGCTGCGCGGGCTGTTGTAGAATGGCTTCATCATTTTTGGAATAGCACTGCGGGGTAGCGGGCCGAATTCGACCAGGCGCTTTGCAATGCGCGCAATTTGTGACAGGCGGGGACGCACGTGATGGGCTGCCCCGAAAACGAAAGGAACATCATGGCAGAAAGAGAAAAAGTAGTACTTGCTTACTCGGGCGGGCTCGATACGTCGATTTGCATCAAGTGGCTCATGGACGAGCACAACATGGACGTTATCGCCGTCATCGGCGAGGTCGGCCAAGAGCACGAGGGCCTCGAGGCCATTCGTCAGAAGGCCCTGCGCACAGGCGCTATCGAGGCATACGTGGTCGACATGCGCGAGGAATTCGTAAACGAGTACCTGGCCGACGCCATTCGGGCGAATGCTCTGTACGAGAACAAGTACCCGCTGCTGTCGGCCTTGTCCCGTCCGGTCATTTCCAAGCATCTCGTTCGCATCGCTCATGAGCATGGCGCCAAGTACATCGCGCATGGTTGCACGGGCAAGGGTAACGACCAGGTGCGTTTCGAGACCTCGGTCTGGCTGCTCGATCCGTCCATCAAGATTATCGCCCCGGTTCGCGAGTGGCCGTTCAAGACGCGTCCCGAAGAGATCGAGTGGGCTGCCGAGCATGGCGTCGAGGTTCCCGTCACCAATGCCAAGCCCTATTCCATCGACGACAACCTGTGGGGCCGCGCAATCGAGTGCGGTGTCCTGGAGGACCCGATGAACGAGCCGCCCGAGGACATCTACACGATGACGGGCTCTCCCGAGGCCGCTCCCGATAAACCCGAGTACGTCGAGATCAGCTTCGAGGCGGGTATCCCGTGCGCTATCGATGGCGAGGCCATGAGCTACATCGACATCATCTACAAGCTCAACGAGATCGCCGGGCGCAATGGCTACGGCCGCCTCGACATGATCGAGAACCGCCTCGTGGGCGTCAAGAGCCGCGAGTGCTACGAGCAGCCTGCAGCGCTTGCCCTCATCACCGCTCACAAGGCCCTTGAAGATATGTGCCTTGAGCGCGAGGTCCTGCACTACAAGCTTGGCATCGAGCAGAAGTGGGCGGAAGTCGTGTACTACGGCCAGTGGTTCGCTCCGCTGAAGATGGCGTTGGACGGATTCATCAATGCAACCCAGACCCATGTAACCGGCACGGTCCGCGTGAAATTCTACAAGGGCAACTGCACGGTCGTTGGCCGCCGGAGCGACTACTCGGTTTACGATTACGCTTTGGCCACCTACGACAAGGAAGACAGCTTCGACCACGAGGCCTCCGCGGGCTTTATCGAGCTGTTTGCTTTGCCGGCCAAGACCTGGGCGCAGAACCGCCTGTCCGTCAAGGAATAGGGCTAAGGGCGCAGGTACCCCGCACAGGGTGGGATACCTGCGCTTTGTTGAAGAATTGCTGTTCAGTTCCCAGCAGCCCTGCTCGGGAGGGCGGTGGGGTCGTGAGCGATTCTGCAGGCACTGTTCCTGTTATTCACGTCGGTTAGCCGAAGCCAAGCGAACGGCCCCACCGACCTCCCGAGCAGGGCGGACGAGTGAAAGACCGGTGTGAACAGCAACGCTTAAGGGGCGAATCGCCCTGGAATGCATTTGAATTAGCTATAGATACGACCCAGGTATGCCACCTGGGTCGCATGTGCAAAAGGGGGTTATGGCATGGCGCTGTGGTCGGGGAGGTTTACCGAAAACGTTTCGGAATTCACCCAAAGATTCGGGGCGTCGCTTCCTGTCGACAAAGCTCTGTACGCCCAAGACATCCAGGGTTCGCAGGCCCATGCGCGTATGCTGGGCAAGCAAGGCGTCATCAGCGAAGAAGATGTTACGGCCATTGTTAACGGCCTTGACGCGATCAAGGATCGCATCGAGGCTGGGGAATTCGTCTTCGACATCAACGACGAGGACATTCATATGTCCATCGAGAAGGCCCTGATCGAGGACATAGGCCAAGCTGGCGCGCGCCTGCATACCGGCAGGTCGCGCAACGACCAGGTTGTTACGGATACGCGCTTGTTCGCCAAGCAGCGTTGCTCCGACCTCATGGCGGCCAACGTCGAGCTGCGCCAGGTGCTCGTGGATGCCGCCAAGACGTATGGCGACGTCGTGCTGCCCGGTTACACCCATATGCAGCATGCACAGCCAGTGTTCCTCTCGCATCACCTTCTGGCATACGCGTGGATGTTCGCGCGTGATTTCAAGAGGCTCGCCGCTGCGCGCGATGCCGCTGATGTATGCCCTCTGGGTTCTGCAGCGCTCGCGGGCACGACGTATCCCCTCGACCGTCGCATGACAGCCCAGACGTTGGGGTTTGCCGATGTGACCGCAAACTCGCTCGATGCCGTGTCCGACAGGGATTTCCTGCTCGATTTGTCATATGCGGCTTCGGTGTCGTGCGTTCACCTGTCGCGGTTGGCCGAGGAGGTCGTTCTGTGGTCCACGTCGGAGTTTGGATTCATCACGCTTTCCGATGCGTTTTCGACGGGCTCGTCGATCATGCCCCAGAAGAAGAACCCTGATTTTGCGGAGCTCATACGTGGCAAAACCGGTCGCGTCGTCGGCGATCTTGTGGCGCTGCTCGTCACGCTCAAATCCCTTCCGCTTGCATATAACAAAGACCTGCAGGAAGACAAAGAGGGTGCTATCGACGCCGCGCGCACGCTCGAGGACTGCTATACATGCATGGCGGGCATGATCTCCACGATGAAGGTCAACGAAGATGCTATGCGCGCCCAGGTGAACAAGGGCTACCTCGCAGCGACCGATGTAGCCGACTACCTCGCAAAGAAGGGGCTTCCGTTCCGCCGTGCCCACGAAGTGGTGGGGCACTTGGTGCTTCTGTGCGATCAGAGGGGCTGCGGTTTGGAGGATCTTTCCATCGACGATTTCAAGGCCGAGAGCGAGCTGTTCGAAGCCGACATAATCCAAGCGCTCGACATCGTTTCGATAGCGGACGCCCGTACGACCGAGGGCGGGACGGGCAGGCAGGCGATCAAGGCTCAGCTTGGCCTCGTGGAACAAGCCCTCGAAGCCGACAAGGCTTCTATCTAGCGTGATACGGCGAGGCTAAATGGCATCCCGCGCAGTAAAGAACAGACGCGGCAGCGTCAAGAGCCGAAAGCTGGCAGGCGTTCTGGCCGTGCTGGCCGTTCTCGCTTCCGTAGCGTTTAGCGCGGCGATTGGCGGCGTCCTCGTCTTGGGGTCATGGTTGAGCGACTTGCCTGACTACCGGAGCGCCGATGCTTTTGACACCGCCCAGCCGACTTACGTGTATGCGAGCGACCGGTCGACGGTGCTGGCACGTTTCCAGCTCGAGTATCGCGAGCCGGTGAAGCTCAAGCAGATTAGCCCCGACCTGATTAACGCGACGCTTGCGATAGAAGACGCGCGGTTCTATGACCACTCGGGCGTCGACTATTTTGGCATCATGCGCGCCCTCGTTAGAAATCTGACGGGCGGCAACCTGGAAGGCGGCTCGACCATCACCCAGCAATTCGTGCGCAACACGATCTTGTCGGGCGAAATGGACGACATCTCGGTTAAGCGCAAAGTGCGCGAAGCTTTCATTTCCCTGCAGCTCGAGAAGATGTACAGCAAGGACGAAATCCTTCTGAGCTATTTGAACACCGTCAATTACGGTGCCGGAGCGTATGGCGTCGAAGCTGCTGCGCGCAGGTATTTCTCAAAGTCGGCGAGCTATTTGACGCTTGCCGAAGCGGCCATGATCGCGGGCATTCCGCAATCGCCGACGTACAACGACCCGATTCAGTACCCCGACCAGGCGCGCGAGAGGCGCGATATCGTCCTGAATCGCATGCTCGGTGAACACTACATTACCCAAAAGCAGTACGACAAGGCCGTGGGGAGCTCGCTCGGGCTCGACGTCGAGACCATATCGGATGACGGAATCGAAGCTTACCCGTACTTCACCAGCTACGTTCGCTCGCTTTTGTACAACAACTACGACTTTACCGAATCCGACATCCTCAAAGGCGGCATGAAGGTCTACACGACGCTCGACGTTCAGACTCAAAAGGCCGCCGAAGCCGCATGCAAGGAAAAGCGCGAGGGCATGTACAACGATTCCATGCAGGTTGCCATGGCCGTTGTCGAGCCTTCGTCTGGTAACGTCGAGGCGATAGTCGGCGGTTCGGATTACC
Organism: uncultured Eggerthellaceae bacterium; assembly: GCA_946631805.1. The sequence continues at coordinate 306 of CAMPAJ010000062.1, read as the reverse complement.
GTCAAAGCGAGGTTAATATCGCGACGGGGCAGGGCGGCGGCGGCCGTCCATGCGGGTCGGTGTTCAAGATGTTCACGCTTGCCACGGCCATAAAAAAGGGCGTCAATCCGTACGGGACGTATCTCGATTGCTCGTCGCCCGCCACGGTCGACGACTACACGCTCGAGAATTACGATAATGCCAGCTATGGCATACGCAGCATTGCCGATGCGTTTGCGATATCTTCGAACACCGGATTCGTGCGCCTCATTGCATCAATCGGGGTGGGCGACGTGGCAGACACCGCATACGATTTGGGCGTAACAT
>CAMPAJ010000061.1 GCA_946631805.1 uncultured Eggerthellaceae bacterium | reverse complement strand
GTGGGATTGGTGGCTGTGCCCGTACCCGGCCGAGGGCATCGCGGTCGTGCTCATCGCGCTGCTGTTGTTTCCGTTCAAGGAATGGGTGCTCAAGAAGACCGGCGGGCGCGTGTGGCTGACGCTCATCATCAGCTTCCTGGTGAACATGCTCGTATGTGCGAGCATCGACTTCACGACCGGCATCACGGCCAATGCGAACTTCGAGCTGTGGGACTACCGCGACCTGCCGTTCAACTTCATGGGGCAGATCGTCTTGCAGAACACGCTCGTGTACTCGGTTGCCGCCACGTTCATCGTGTGGGTCGTGTATCCGCTCATGGCCAAATGGCTGCACCGCATCAAACCGCGCTATGCCAATGGCCTGTTCGTCGGTTTCGTGGCGTTCTACGCGTTCCTCGAGATCATGTACTACGTAAAGCTCACCCCGGCAGGGCTCGTGCTTGGGTAATTAATGTGGGCACGTGGTGAACATAAAACTATTTCTAAATTGTTAAGACGGCATCGAGTTTGGACGTGTATAAGAGTCAGAAAACGTTGAGCAATCAAGATGCGAGAGGAGGCGAGCATGGACGATACATTCTTCGAGAGGCTGTTCACGCAGGATTTCTCGGAAGGGACCGAAGAATTCCGCGATGCGCTGCTGGCACGTTGCCTTGCCGTGCTCGACCCCGAATGCCGCATCATCGAGCTGTGCGACGACGATCTGGACATGCTCGCCGCCGCCGGCAATCCGTTCGTAGCGTCCGACCTGCCGTTCTCCGCGGACGAAGATTCCATCCGCTAACGCTTCACAACCTTCGCGCCACCTCATCGACCCGTCGCCCCAAAGCGGCGGGCTTTATTTTGCCTCGACCGTCCGTCCCACCGCCCTGCGAGGGGGAGGCGGGGGCCGTTCGCTTGGCTTCGGCTAACTGATGTGTATAACAGGGACAGTGCCTGCAGAATCGCTCACGACCCCCGCCTCCCCCTCGCAGGGCGGTGGGACGGACGGTCGAGGCCAAGAGGGCGTCCCGCTTTCCGTTGCGCGCTTGCAATGTGCCAAAATGGGGGATAATACGCTTCAAGAATATCGCTTGGAAAGGGGTCGTCCTTGTTCGGCGTGCGAGAGCTCAACGTTGCTATCGAATTGTGGAGCGTGGCGTTCTGCGTTATAGGCATCGTGTGTGCCGTGCTTTTCGCGCGTAGCGACGAGCGTTACCGCAACGTGTTCATCAAGGGCTTTTCGCTCGAGCTGGTCGCGGCGGGCGCGGACTCGCTGGCGGGTGTGTTCCGCGGGCAAGAGGGCGCCCTTGCCTGGGTTATGACCCACCTGGGCAACTACGCCACGTTTATCGCGAATTTTCTGCTGGTCCTGGTTGTTACCGCGTACTTGACGCTGCGCGTCGAGGAAATAGAGGGGTCGTCCTACAGGAGCTGGCGCATAGCCGTTACGGTGACGGCCTGCATGATGAGCGTGCTGACCTTGTGCGGCGCGTTCTTTTACATCGATGATGCCAACTTGTATAACCGCACTGATTGGTTTTGGGTTTCGAGCGCGTATGCCGTCATCGTGAACTGCGCAAATGCAGGCATTGCCATCGGGTATCGCCGCGAGCTCGGACGATCCGGGCTTGCGTGCATGCTGTTCTATACGCTCGGGCCGCTTTTCGCCTCGGTTTTGCAGGCGTTCGTGTACGGGCTTAACTTCGTGATCATCGCCGGCGTGCTGGGCCTCATCGTGGTGTTCATGGAGATGCAGTCCCACTCGGCGCGCGTCTTGGTCGACCAGACCGAGGAACTGGCCCGTTCGCAGGTGGAGGTGAGCGAAAGCCGCATCGCGGTCATGGTTTCGCAAATTCAGCCTCACTTCCTGTTCAATACCCTCGACACCATTTACGGCCTGTGCGACGAGGACCCCGAGCTGGCAAAGGAGGCCATCGCGTCGTTCTCGCGCTACCTGCGCACGAACCTGGATTCCCTGAAGCGCATGGCGCCTGTTTCCATCGAAAAGGAAATGGAGCATGTGCGCACGTATTTGGAGCTCGAGCGCATGTCCGACGAAGACCGCCTTGAGTACGAGCTCGATATTCAGGCGACCGGCTTCAACGTGCCCACGCTTTCGGTGCAGACGCTTGCCGAAAACGCCGTGAAGCACGGCTTGGGCGGGCGTGAACGGGGCGGAAAAGTCACCGTGCGCACGCGTGAGCGCCAAGGGGAATACACGGTGGCGGTCATCGACAACGGAGTTGGATTCGACCCTGAGGCGATCCCGGCATCTGCAGGCCGCGAGCAGGTCGGCCTTGCCAACACGCGGGCACGGCTGGCCGCGATGTGCAATGCAACCCTTGAAATCGTGAGCAATCCCGGCGTTGGAACGTCCGTGATCATGCACATCCCGAAGAGCATGGAGGCGTAGCGTAACGATGAGGATACTTGCCGTTGACGATAAGGCGATGCCGCGCAAAGTGCTTGTGCGGGCAATCGAGGAGGCGGCTCCCGATGCCGAAATTACCGCTTGCAAGAGCGCGGCCGAGGTGCTTGCCCTTCCCGATGTCGGGGAATACGATGTAGCGTTTGTGGACATCGACATGCCCGGCAAGGACGGCGTCGAGCTGGCGCGCGACCTCAAACGCATAAACCCGCGCATCAACGTCGTATTCGCAACGGGGTTCGGCGAGTACATGGCCGACGCGTTTCAGCTGCACAGCTCCGGATATCTGCTCAAGCCGGTGACGGCCGCCGATGTTGCGGTCGAGCTCGACAACCTGCGTTACCCGCCCGCCGCGGCAGCTGTCGCGGAGCAGTCCAAGAGCAAGCTCGTCGTGCGCTGTTTCGGCGACTTCGAGGTGTTCGCGGACGGCAAGGCGGTTTCGTTCGAGCGCGCGAAGAGCAAGGAGCTGCTCGCGTACCTCGTGGATCGGCGCGGTGCGGTCGTGAGCTTGCGCGAAGCCGAAGCGGTTTTGTGGGACGACCCAGGCAGCAGGAAGATGAGCAGCTCGTACCTGCGCACGCTCGTCGCCGACCTCAAGCGCTCGCTCGATGCGTGCGGTCATGCGAACGTCCTCGTTAAGCGCCGCGGGGAAGTGGGCATCGACACCGCTCGGTTGGATTGCGACTACTACAACTACCTGGATGGTGAGCCGCTCGCGATCAACTTGTGGCACGGCGAGTACATGAGCCAGTATTCGTGGGCGGAGCCGACGAAAGCCGCGCTGTTGCGTTAGGCGGATAACACAAAAACATTTCTTCAACACATCTTTCCCACCAGGCATGAGGCGCTTTTGTTGCGCTTCGCTTCGTAGAATAAGCTCCATCATCCCTACTATGAGATGGGACTGGCTACGGATACTAAACGCGAACATAAACGAAGCACCAACAACCGTCGTCAGCGCGACGCGGCAGAGCTCGAGTTCGAGAAGCTCTACCTCGAGAGCTACGGACTCGTGTACAACTACGTGCGCTACCGCATGTCGGGCGACAACGCGGTGGAAGACGTTGTGTCCGAGGCTTACCTCAAGGCCGCCAGGGCTTTCCACACGTTCGACCCGTCGCGTGCCAAGTTCTCGTCATGGGTCATCAAAATTGCAATCAACTGCATGAACAGCTACTACCGCAAGGCGCGCCCCACGGCTCCGCTCGAGGACGTGTCGGAGCGCACGCTGGCGGTTTCGGGCGGCCAAGACGCCGTGGACGACAAGGACCTGGCTCTTAGGCTGCTCGCTCTCCTCGACGACGAGGAGCGCAATCTTATTGCGATGAAGTACAACGAGGGCAAGCGCAACGTCGACATCGCGCAAGAGCTCAACATGAATGCCTCGACGGTTTCGACGAAGCTCGCCAACGCCCTGACCAAGATGCGCGCCGCTGTTGAAAAGGAGCTATGATGGCTGAGGCTCCCGCATCCATATTCAACAAGAGGGCTACCGAAAAGCTGCGTAGCCCCGAAGATCTCGACAAATACGTCCAGGTAACCAATCCGAGCGTGTGGGTGATCATGCTCGCGATCGTCGTGCTGCTCGCGGCCGTGCTCGTTTGGGCCGTGTTCGGAGCTGTGTCGACGAGCGTTACGACGACCGGCGTCGTCGTAAAGGGCCAGGCCCTATGCTTTTTGGATGCCGAAGAGGTCGCAAAGGTCAAAGTAGGCGACGTAGCCAACGTCGACGGCGAGAGGATGACGGTGTCGAGCGTTGCCTCGATACCCGGCTCGCGCGAAGAAGTGAACAAGGTGCTCGAAAGCGATTACCTGGTAAGCGCGCTCCTGGAGGGGGATTGGGCCTACGCGATCCAATTCGAGGGAGACACCTCGGAGCTGGCGAGCGACGTTCCGCTCACCGTAAACATCACCGTCGAACGAGTGGCGCCAATATCGCTGATCCTTCGAAGCTAGGTCGGCGCCATGGGCCAAGTTGCAAAAGTACCTCAGATCATGCAGATGGAGGCACTGGAATGCGGTGCCGCCAGCCTTGCCATGATCCTTGCCTATTACGGGCGCTGGGTGCCGCTCGAGAAAGTGCGCGCCGATTGCGGCGTGTCGCGCGACGGCTCTAAAGCATCCAACGTGCTCAAGGCCGCGCGGAGTTACGGCCTTACCGCGAAGGGCATGACGTTTTCGACGGAGGCTCTAAAGAAGAAGGGCCAGTTTCCCTGCATCCTTTTTTGGAACTTCAACCACTTCGTCGTGCTGGACGGCTTCAAGGGCAAATACGCCATCATCAACGATCCGGCGCGCGGCCAGGTCAAAATTCCCATGGAGGAATTCGAAGACTCGTTTACGGGCATTGTGCTCGTGTTCGAGAAAACCGATGCCTTTGAAGAAGGGGGCAAGAAGCCCGATACCATCGGCTATGCGCGCAAGCGTTTGGAAGGTCTGGGTCCAGCCGTCGCATTCGTGATGATCACGGCCGCTATCACGTCGGTCATGGCGATTGTGAACACGTCGTTGGGGCAGGTGTTCCTCGATAGGGTCCTTACGGGGGATAACCCGGATTGGCTCTTGCCGCTCATGGCCATCATGTTCGCGCTCGCGCTCGTCTCGGGCATCGTATCGGTTCTCAACGCCGTGTACCTGGTTCGCATTCAGGGCAAGATCGCGGTCGTGTCGTCTTCGCGGTTCATGCGGCATCTGCTGCATTTGCCCGTCGGGTTCTATTCCCAGCGCATGGTCGGCGACCTGCAGCAACGCCAGTCGGCCAACGAGACCATCGCCTTTGCGCTCGTCGGCCAGCTCGCGCCCGTCATCATCAACTCCGTTATGCTCATCTTGTACCTGCTCATCATGCTGCAGTACAGCGTCATGCTTACCATCGTGGGGCTTTCCACCGTCGTGGCCAATTCGTTCCTCGCGCGCTACATTTCGAAGAAACGCGTGAACATCGCACGTGCAGGCGCCTCGTCGGCGGGCAAGCTGTACGGTGCCACCATCAGCGGCATCGAGATGGTCGAGACCATCAAGGCCGCCGGTGCCGAAGAGGGCTTTTTCGGCCGGTGGGCGGGTTACCAGGCTGCCGTGAACGAGGCCGGGGTGCGCACGACGCGCCTTAACGGGTATCTGGGCGTCGTACCGACGATTGTGGGGCAGGTCGCCAATATAGTGGTGCTCGTGCTGGGCATTTGGCTCATCGTCGAAGGTGAGTTCACCCCTGGCGCGCTGCTTGCGTTCACGGGCTTCCTCTCGGCGTTCATGAGCCCGGTTGGGCAGATGATTTCGCTCGGGCAGACCATCCAGGAAATGCAGACGCAGATGGAGCGCGTCGAGGACGTCATGAATTACGAATGCGACGTGCCCGAAGAGGCTCATCAGGAGCAGGGCCTGCGCACGGCGAGCGGACGCGAGAAGCTGCGCGGCGAGGTTGACCTCAAGGGCGTCGAGTTTGGCTATTCCCCGCTCGAGCCGCCGCTCATCAAGGATTTCGACTTGCATATCGAGCCAGGTCAATGGGTTGCGCTCGTCGGTGGCTCCGGCTGCGGCAAGTCGACGATCGCCAAGATTGTGAGCGGTTTGTACGAACCATGGGCAGGCGAAGTGGAGTTTGACGGCGTGCCGATTGCGGACGTGCCCCGCCCCGTCTTGCGCGGGTCGCTGGCAGTCGTCGACCAGGACATCATCACGTTTGACGACTCGATATCCGACAACGTGAAGCTTTGGGATGCCTCGATCGAAGACTACGAAGTTATCTTGGCGTGTCGCGACGCTGGTATCCACGACGTGATCCTAGACCGAGAAGGCGGCTATTCGAGTCGTATCTTGCCTGGTGGTCGCAACTTCAGCGGTGGCCAGCTCCAGCGATTGGAGATTGCGCGCGTCTTGGCGCAAGATCCCACCATCATCATTTTGGACGAGGCGACGAGCGCGCTTGATGCGCAAACCGAAGCCGAAGTCATCAAGCGCATTCGCGATCGCGGCATCACCTGCATCGTCGTGGCGCACCGCTTGTCGACCATTCGCGACTGCGACGAAATCGTAGTCCTCGAAGACGGCGCGGTCGTCGAGCGCGGTACGCATGAGCAGCTGATGGCCGAGGATGGTATGTATGCTACGCTCGTGAGGAGCGACTAACATGAGCTGGATGGAGTCGCAAATCGATACGCGCGCGAAGCTCGACCTGGAGGTAACCGAGCGCGCTTACGCCGAGCTCGCGGCCAGTGTCAGCGGGCCTTCGGATGGTATTGCCTACGATGTCGACGACATCGAGCAGGCTGATGGCGCGGTGCGCATCTGCCTCAAGCGCCTTGGCCTCGAGCCGGGCAAGGTGCCCGATGGCGTGACCGACGTGCAAGAGCGCATGGAGTGGCTCTGCCGTCCGACCGGCACGATGAGGCGCACGGTCCACCTGCCGGAAGGCTGGTACAAAGGCGCTTTTGGCGCCATGGTCGGCAGGCTCGATACCGGCGAGCCCGTCGCGCTGCTGCCCCGCGGCATGCAGGGCTACAACTACATCGAGCCTGGCACGGGCCGCAAAGTGCGGGTTAACTCCAGCACCCAGTCGCGCATCCAGCCCGAAGCGGTCCTGTTCTACAAGCCACTTCCTCCCAAACAGCTCAAGATACGCGATTTGCTGGCGTTTATCGCGGGCGTGTTCGACCGCGGCGATTACGTGCTCACGGTCCTCGCCGGGGTGGCGGTAACGCTTCTTGGGCTCATCCCGGCCCAGGCGAACAAGGTCGCGTTCGGCACGGTCGTGCCGTCGGGACAGGCGGACCTCATAGCGCCGCTTGGGGCTCTTCTGCTTGGCGTGGCGGTCTCGACGGTGCTCATAGGCATATGCCGCGATTTGGTCATGGCGCGCGTGTCTACCAAGCTCAACCTCGTGACCGAGGCGGCCGCGTTTGCGCGCCTGCTTTCGCTTCCCACGTCGTTCTTCAAGCAATATTCGTCGGGCGACCTGGGCTCGCGCGTGTCCAACGTGACCATGCTCTCCCAGATCCTCACGTCCATATTCCTGGGATCGGGGCTTTCGGCCCTGTTCTCGCTCGTGTACATCGTTCAGATTGGCGCGTATGCTCCCGCGCTCGGCTTGCCCGCGCTGGCTATCGTGCTCGTCGAGGCTGCGCTCACGATTGGCGTGACGTACTTGATCGTGCCATACGAAAAGGCGACGCTCGAGTCTTCGGCAAAGCTTTCGGGTACCGTAACGGCGCTGCTGAACGGCATCCAGAAGATCAAGCTCGCCGGTGCCGAGGACCGCGCCTTCGCCAAATGGGCGCATGGTTACTCCGAGTATGCTCGCGCAGCCTACAATCGTCCCACGATACTGCGCGCGCTGCCGGCGATAGTTGCGTTCGTCGGCCTTTTGGGCAACATCGCTATTTACTACCTTGCGGGAACGACGCAAGTGGCCGTAGACGACTACATGGCGTTCAACGTCGCGTACGGCCAGGCGACGGCTGCGATTATGGCGCTCGCCAACGTGGGCGGGCAAGTGGCGCAGATCAACCCGATGCTCGAAACCGTGGAGCCCATACTCGAGGCAACGCCCGAGATTGCGGAAGATAAGCCCAGCGTCACGGGGCTCACGGGCGGTATCGAGGTTTCCAACGTCTCGTTCCGCTACAACGAGGATTCGCCTTACGTCGTGAAAGACCTTTCGTTCAAGATCCGCTCGGGCGAGTACGTAGCCCTCGTGGGCAAGAGCGGTTGCGGAAAATCGACCATCATGCGCCTGATGCTCGGGTTCGAGAAACCCGAGCGCGGCACGATATTCTTCGGGCCCCATGACGTGCAGAAGGTCAACCTCAGGTCGCTGCGACAGCATATCGGCGTCGTCATGCAAGACGGCAAGCTGTTCCTGGGCGAAATCCAATCGAACATCACCATCAGCACGCCGGGTGCTACCGAAGACGATGCGTGGGAGGCGGCCGAAATCGCCGGGCTTGCCGACGACATTCGCAAGATGCCGATGGGCATGAAGACCTTGGTGACCGAAGGCGGCGGTGGTGTTTCGGGCGGTCGGCGCCAGCGCCTCATGATAGCGCGCGCCGTATGCGGCAAGCGCAAGATTCTCATGC
>CAMPAJ010000060.1 GCA_946631805.1 uncultured Eggerthellaceae bacterium | reverse complement strand
GCTTATCGTAGAAGGCAAGGCGGCTAAGGGTGACGTGCTGGCCTGCGCGCGTGTTGCCGGCGTCATGGCCGCAAAGCAGACGAGCGCGCTCATTCCCATGTGCCATCCGCTCAACATCACGAAGGCGAAGGTCGAGTGCACGCCGGTGCATGAAGGCGAGCGCGAAGACGGTCGCGTGGGCATTCACGTGATTACGACGTGCGGCGTAACCGGCAAGACGGGCATCGAGATGGAGGCCCTTACCGCGGCGAGCATCGCATGCTTGACCGTATATGACATGTGCAAGGCCGTGGATCGCGGCATGGAAATCATGGACGTGCGCCTGCTCAAGAAGGACGGCGGCAAGACCGGCCTGTGGCTTAGGGCGTAACTGCTCTTTGTGCTTGTCCCATCGCTCCGTCGGGCTCGGGGTATCTCTTTCGCGCTAGTCCTCGCGCGCGGGCGTATCCGACATCATTGGTGTCTGTTGCGGAACGCTGCGAAAGAAATGCCCCGAGCCCGACGGAGCTTTCGTTGACTGGGATGGAGTGATGCGGGCACCCCAGCCGCCCCGGGCGGTGGGATAGGGTAACGTTGTAACAGAAGGCAGGCGAAGCTTGCCAAGAAGGAGGAATCGTGGCAAAACCGCAGATTAAGATGGGAACGGCGATTGCCGACTACCATCAGGTGAAGATGGATGCGAGCGCGTGCCTCTCGCCATACGCGACCATATGCGGCGACGTCACGATTAGTCCAGAGGTTTCGGTGTTCGCGGGCGTGCAGATCCGTGGGGACTGCGAGCCCATCGTGGTGGGCGCGCGCACCAATATCCAGGAAAACTCGTGCTTGCACGTGAGCATGGGAAGCAAGCTCACAGTGGGAAACCATGTGACGGTGGGACATATGGCCATGCTGCACGGCTGCACGATTGAGGATAACGTGCTGGTGGGCATGAGCTCGACCATCATGGACGATGCGCATATCGGGCGCGACAGCGTCGTCGGCGCCGGGTCGCTCGTCACGCAGGGCAAGCAATTCCCGCCGCGCTCGCTCATCATGGGCGCGCCCGCCCGCGTCGTCCGCGAGCTGAGCGACGAGGAAATCGAGTCCATGGTCACCATCGCCGCCGACGCGTACTACGAGGTCGCGCAGGCCATGCTTGCCGATGGGCTAATGGCCCATCCTGAACCAGATACGCCCATTTGGCCGTAATTGACATCTCGGAACGGCATGCTCCCAATGATTCGCAGGTGCGTTCCCCCGACTCATTCCGTGCGATTGCGTGGGAGATGACGGACCGGGGGATATAATGCAGCTATGACTGTTGTTGGAGTGATATCGGATACGCATGGGACCTTGAGCTTGCGGGCTTACGAGGCGCTGGCCGAGTGCGATCACATCATCCATGCGGGCGATATCTGCGGGGCGGATATTATTCGCGAACTCAAGACGCTTGCGCCTGTTACGGCGGTTTTGGGGAATAACGACTTCAACGAGTACGGGTCAGATGTTCGCAGAACTGCGCAGGTGACAATTGACGGCGTGAAGTTCTTGGTGGCGCACTATCCCCATGCCGTACGACTGTCGGAATTCGGCAACTCCGTGCTTGCGCCCGGAGACCCAATTCCCGATGTATGCATACATGGGCATACGCACATTCCACGCCTGGAGTACGGCAAGGAAGCAAGGCCGGCCCAATATGTTCTTAACCCGGGGTCGGCAAGCCTGCCGCGAGGGGGTTATCCCGCGTCGGTTGCCAAGATTCTGCTCGAAGGCGGCGCCGTACAATCCATTCGCATCGAATCGCTTGACGGCAGAGTGCTCATGAGCGTTGGGTAAGATGCGGACGAGCGTGCGCGAGGGCGAGGTCGGGGTCCCGAAGGCGGTCATTTCCCGCTGTTATTTCCCGCTGTTATTTCTCGCGAAAACGCGAATTGCTCAGCGCGTTAAGCTGATTAGGACGTATAACGATTGGATGCAAGATCGTGTTTGAAAGCTGCTCCGCGCAGACGGGGCTTACGAGGAAAGGAAACACTATGCTCATCACTACAAGCGACGTTATCCCCGGCATGCAGGTAGAGGTACTCGGACTGGTGCGCGGCAACGTGGTTACGTCCAAGCACGTCGGGCGCGACATCATGGCCGGCTTTAAGAACCTCGTCGGCGGCGAAATCAAGAGCTATACCGACATGATGAACGAAGGCCGCAACATAGCCGAGCAGCGCATGATCGCCGAGGCGCAGAACATGGGTGCGAATGCGATTATCTGCGCGCGCTACACCAGCTCCTCGGTAATGGAGGGCACCCAGGAAATGCTTGCCTACGGTACGGCCGTGCGTTACCTGTAGGACCGGATAATCCATGAAAGACGCCATGCGAACAAAGCTTCCTGCCAAAACGTGGACGATCATCGTCTTGCTTGCCCTTGTGGGGCAAGTTGCCTGGGCGGTTGAGAACAATTTCTTCAACCTGTTCATACAAGACGTCTTCGGGGCGTCGTTGTCGGACGTAGCCTTGATGGTCAGCGCTTCGGCGCTTACGGCAACGGCGACGACGCTGCTCGTGGGGGTATGGTCCGACCGCGTGGGACGACGCAAGGTGTTCGTCGTGGTGGGAACTATCGTATGGGGTCTTTCTATCTGGGCGTTTTCGGTATTGCAAGGCGTTTCGGGCGCTCTGGCGCGCGATGCGGCCGCCGCAGCGGCGCTCGGCATCACGCTCACGATCGTCTTCGACTGCCTCATGACGTTCTTCGGGAGCCTGGCCAACGATGCCTGCTTCAACGCGTGGATGACCGACATCACCGACAGCACGAACCGCGGTCGCGTGGAAGGCGTTAATTCCGCAATGCCGCTTTTGAGCATGCTCGTCGTATTCGGCGGAGCGATGTTCTTCATGATCGTGGGAGACGATGGCTCGGTTACCTACGATTACCCGCTGTTCTTCTTCATCATCGGCGCGATTGTGCTGGCTACTGGTGTGGCCGCCGCCGTGCTCATGGACGATTCGCGCGCCAACCTGCAGCGCGATACGGCTCAAAAGGGCGAAGCGACTGCGCTGCAGGATATCGCCTACGGATTTCGCCCATCCGCCGTCAAGGCTAATCAAATGCTATACCTCGTGCTCGCTGGCTACTGCGTGTTTGCGGTGGCGATGCAGGTTATCATGCCGTACTACGTGCTCTACCTCCGCCTGCCCTACATCCTTGGCGAAAACTACGTGCTCGTCATGGCTCCCTGCATCGTCATAGCGGCTGTATTCACCATGCTCTATGGCCGGCTCGTCGACAAACGCGGGTTTAGCCTTACGGTCATCCTGCCGCTTGTTTTGTCTATCGTCGGCTGCATCGTGCTCACGCTGTTCTCGGACATGGCCCCCGTGTTCGTGGGCAGCATGCTCATGCTGTCGGGATATTTGGGTGCGGTGGCTTGCTTTGGCGCGGCGATCAGGAACAACACGCCCTTAGGGCGCGTTGGTTTGTATCAGGGCGTGCGCATATTCATGGTCGTGCTCGTTCCCATGCTCATCGGCCCGTGGATTGGCAGTGCCATTAGCGCTTCGTCGGGTGCTGTGGTGGGGTTCGGCGTCGTAGGCGATGGTTTTACGCCATCGTCGCTCATATTCGCCGGCGGGGCGTGCGTGGCGTTGCTCACGTTCGTCGTGCTGGCGTTCATTCGCCGCCACGAGAAGAAGCATGTGTAAGCGGACCAGGCTGTGTCGTTGGGCTGTGTCGTCCGCGTGATGCGGCACGCATGCGTATGCAGTTACGTGACGCATTCCATGCTGAACCGCCATCGGCATCGCATCGAATGGGCACAGGAACGTTCCGCTGTTCATGCGTGATGGACATGCAGGCAATCTCGCGCCGACCGCGGTTGAGCGCGGAGATGTGGCAAAACCTTGCAGACGAGTGCAATGGCGCAATCTTGTTGCTTGCACAGCAGCCCGAAAGTGCTATCATAGGCAAGCTGTTAATCAAGTGAGGGAAACCTCCACCTGGTTCGGCGCTTAGGCAGCCGATGGGTCACATGAATACGGAAGCGCAAGGCGTGAAGGTGCTTTGTAATTCTATTGGTGTGCGCCCGCTGCCAAGCGGGTTTTTTTATTGGGCGCACAAGCGCGTGAGGCACGTAGAAAGTAGGTGAGCGCAATAGCTGCTCAGGAGCCACGGCTCAACGAACAGATCACCGTGCGAGAGTGCCGGTTGATTGGCTACGACGGCAACCAGATGGGTATCTACCCGACCGTCCAAGCACGTCGCATTGCCGAAGATCAGGGATACGACCTGGTGGAGATTGCCCCGAACGCCGATCCCCCCGTATGCCGCATCATGGATTACGGCAAATACAAGTACGATCAGGCAATCAAAGCCAAGCAGGCACGCAAGAACCAAAGCAAGATCGAGACCAAGGAAATGAAGTTCCGCCCGAAAATCGACGTGGGCGACTACACGACCAAGAAGAAGCACGTCCTGCGTTTCCTTAGCCAGGGCAACAAGGTCAAGATCACCATTATGTTCAGGGGACGCGAAATGTCGCACCCCGACCAGGGTTTGTCAATACTCGAGCGACTGGCTGACGACCTGAAGGACGTAGCCGTTATCGAGAGTCCGCCGAAGATGGAGGGGCGCAACATGCACATGCTCATCGCGCCTTTGCCTGGTACGGCGAAAAAGAAGAAAGATGCAGATTCCAAGAACACCGAAGGAAAGGACTAGCAAATGCCCAAGATGAAGACGCATCGCGGTTCCGCCAAGCGTTTCCGCGTAACTGGATCCGGCAAGATCATGCGCGCAAAGGCCTTCAAGAGCCACATCCTGACCAAGAAGAGCCCCAAGCGTAAGCGCAATTTCCGCAAGGAAGAGGAAATCGCCAAGGCCGATCGCAAGGTCATCGCCCGCAACCTTGGCCTTCGTTAATGTCAACTGACGAAGTTGCCTCGGCGGCTTCGCGAAACCTAAAGGAGATTCATCATGGCACGTGTAAAGCGTTCTGTTAACGCCCGCAAGAAGCGCCGCACCGTCCTCGGCCGCGCAAAAGGCTACTATGGTGCGAAATCGCGCACATATACTAAGGCCAAGGAACAGGTCCAGCATTCGCTGCAGTACCAGTACCGCGATCGTCGCAACAAGAAGCGCGAGATCCGCAAGCTCTGGATTACCCGCATCAACGCCGGTGCCCGTGCAAACGGCATGTCCTACTCGGTGTTCATGAACGGTCTGAAGAAGGCTGGCGTTGAGCTCGACCGCAAGGTGCTTTCCGATATGGCCATCAACGACGCTGCCGCTTTCGCTCAGCTCGTCGAGGTCGCCCGCAAGGCGCACGAGGCGTAAAGAGCTTTTTATGCTACCGCAAGCGAGCCCAAGGCTTCGTGCCTGGGCTCGCTTTTTTGTGCCTAAAAGTCGAAATGCCGATTTTGGTCCAAACGAAAACGAACGCCCGCGGGCGTTCGTGTGCATACGAGATGGCGTCCCCTGCGCGATTCGAACGCGCGGCCTTTTGCTCCGGAGGCAAACGCTCTATCCAGCTGAGCTAAGGGGACGCATAAGCGGAATTATACGCTATGATGGGAACGCGGTTGAGTTAAGGACAAAGGATTCACAGTTCATGAGCGCAGTGGTGAAAATCGAGCGTATGGCGTACAGTCCCGAGGCCGTCGGTCATCTGCCGAACGGCAAGACGGTCTTTGTGGAGGGCGGCGCTCCAGGCGATGTTGCCGAAGTTGAAGTTACCGAGGACAAGAAGACCTTTGCTCGTGCAAAGATTGTCGAGCTGCATGAAGAATCCCCGATGCGCGTGCCCCCGGCTTCGCTGCCCGACATGGTATGTGGGACGGCGCCTTGGCAGCATTTGGCTTACGAGGCCCAATTGCAGGCCAAACGCGATAACGTAATCGATGCGCTCGTGCGCACGGCGCATTTTGATGCCGAACGTGCCGAGGAGCTCATAGGGGACTGCTTGCCATGCAAACGCCAATGGGGATACCGCAACAAGTTGGAGCTCGGTTGCAGCGTGGACGAGGCGGGAAGGTTCACAGTCGGTTTCTACAAAGAGGGGAGCGGCGAGCTGCTCGACGCCGACTCAACGCGTTTGGGCCACAAGCAAATCGAAAAGGCTCCCAAGGCATTACGCGGCGCTATCCGTTACGCGCAGGGCACAAGGGACTTGGGCATCCACCGCATAGGGGTGCGTCATAGCCTAGCCACCGGTGATTTGGAAGTAGCGTTTTGGACGAAGCCCGGTCCGTTTCCACGTGCATTGTTTGCCAAGGCCATGCAATCAGCCGTTAAGGCGACGGGCGTCATCCGCGTTTTGGCCGAGCCTGGCAAGGCCCGCAAGATCAAGGGCGTCGAGGTGCTCGACGGTCGCGGTCGTTGGCGTGAGAAAATCGGCGATATCCAGATGGCTGCCCAGGCCCCTTCATTCTTCCAGGTCAACACCGCTCAAGCAAAGCGGCTCGTTGATGCAGTACTACAGGGCCTCGGTGATGTTGATGGAGCTTATGTCGCTGATTTGTACTCTGGTGGCGGGACGTTTTCGATACCTTTGGCGCTTGCCGGTGCCGAAGTCGTTGCCGTGGAGTCATCGGGGCCCAGCGTACGCGATTTACGCCACAATGCCGATGAAAACGGCGTAGACATCGAGATTATCGGCGGAGACGCGGCACGTGAACTCGAAATGCTCGGCGAGCTCGACGCGCTTGTAGTCGATCCGCCGCGCGCGGGCCTTGCCGAGAGCATAATTGCCGATATCGCAGCAGCCGAGCCTGCGCGGCTTGCGTATGTGAGCTGCAACCCATCGACGTGGGCGCGCGATGCGCAGCGGCTCGAGCGGGTGGGCTACCGTTTGGTGGAAGCTATGCCAGTTGACATGTTCCCTCAGACGTACCACGTCGAGCTTGTGAGTTTCTTCGACCCGCGTTAACGTAAAGAGCCCGCGCGAGAAAGCCCGCATCTGCATGCGCGCAGATGCGGGCTTCTTTGTTTGATGCGGCTTCCATCTTTGAACTCGAATGAGCGCAAAGGCGGCCTTGAACGCCGTCCCCGTATTGTTTTCATGTGATGCAATGTGATGATTTGCCCCATTTTGTAACTGGGAGTTTCCAAAACGGGGAATTCTGGAGCTAAAAAAGCTGAAGTAACACGAATTGACAATAATTGACAAAACGTGTCACGAATCTTGGTACTATAAGACGAAAGGGGAGCTCGAGTGAATTGTCGTCCCTGGTCAGAAAAACATTCCCCAGCTCCCCTTAGTCAATGTAGCACACGTTGACTCCAGTGCATCCAAATGTTCCGAATGGTGGTAAGAACGCGTTAACGATGTTTCCTCGAGCGCGCACGCGACCGTTCGACTTCGGCGCGATGGGCCCGTCCCGGCCTGAAATCACGCTTTGAATCTTGCCCCTGGGCGCGTTTGCTCGACCTTTCGGTTCGTGCGGGTCGCTGCTGTTTGCTTGCGTGCTTGCGCTGGGGGCGTGCTGAGCGGACCTGGTCTGATTGCTTGGATGCCCTGCGATTGCGCGAGGGGGCTTCGATCGTGTCAGATGCTTCGGAGGCTGCTCGCCTTGCTCGTTTTGCGGGCTCCACGGCTGTTGCCTGCGTGTTTGCGCGAGCCTTTTTCGTGCGCGTGCGTTTTTGCTTTCCGTGCTTGGCTTCTTCGCGCTCGATTTTTCGCTTTGAAGCCTCCTCCGCTTTCATTTGGGCTTTGTTTGCAAGCTGGCGCTTGACTTTGTTTACTTCCGGATCGCGTTTCGACTGGGCTGTGATGGATGCTTCCGCGGCGTCCGCCTCGGCTTGTGCCATGTCGAATTGCTCGAGCTGCATCTCGGGTATTTCCGACTTTATAAGCTTTTGGATGTCGCGCAGCTCGCTTGAGTTTTCGGGCGTCACGAACGTTACGGCAAAGCCGTCGTTGCCGGCGCGTCCCGTGCGCCCGATGCGGTGCACGTAGTCTTCGGCCTGCTCGGGAATGTCGTAGTTTATGACGTAGTCGACCTGGTCGACATCGATGCCGCGTGCAAGCACGTCGGTTGCGGTGATGATGTTGACTTCGCCCTTGGAAAACTTCTCTAACGCGCGCCGGCGCTGGTTTTGGCTGCGATCCGAATGAATCGCCTCGACTGCGTAGCCGGCTTTGCGCAAACGGCGGCATATCGAATCGGCGCGGCTGCGCGTACGCGCGAACACGATGACGCGCTCAGCTCCTTTTTCGGCGAGGACCGCCTTGATGAGCGCGGGCTTTACGGACTGCGGCGTTCGAATTATGTAATGTTGCACGGTCTGGGCCACATCGCCTTTACGTGCGATTTCAACGGTTTCGGGATTGTGGAGCATGGAGCCCACGATTTTCATAATGGACTTGTCGATTGTTGCCGAGAACAAAAGCGTTTGGCGGGTTTTGGGCGTAGCGGCGACTATTTTCTTCACGGAAGGCAGGAATCCCATGTCGAGCATGCGGTCAGCCTCGTCGAGCACGAGCACCTTCACGTCGGCGAGCCTCACGGCTTTCTGGTCC